>DXLM01000099.1 GCA_019414725.1 Bacteroides sp. | reverse complement strand
TTATAATTAGTCTGTTATACAGACAGTGAGGGCATGAGGGCATAAACATCCGAACTTCCTCAAGAGAAAAACTGATACGTCAAGAACATTTCTGAAAGCTGTCAGAGAACAAAACAATCCTTCAAGAACCAAAGTCCTTCCCCACGATTTTGCAGATGAACCTCAAACAGACCGAAAAAACCGCTTTTTAAAAACTTGTTTTTCAATTGAAAGGACAGAGAAGCACTCTTTACAAGGCAAAGTCATTTAAAAAAAGAAATAAAACATTGCCCGCAAATAAAGTCTTGCTAGCTTGTTCAAGAACTTTCTATTTATCACAAACTTCAAACTTTATTAAATCATTAAACCATTTCTACCCGTATTTGTCATCTAGAAAACAATAAATAGATTAGATTATGGAAAAAATTATTGAGAGAAATGTCCCTATTGCAGAAGAGAATGTAACATTATCAGGACAACCGGCAACAAATATGTTCGAAGACTGGAGTGAGAACATAACTGAAACAAATCTTTTGCATGAAGAAAAAGATAAAGGATTCTCCCCTAAAAAGAATCCCAAAAAACTAATGAAAGAAATGGATCAGATAGTACAGGATGACATTAAAAACATTCATTAATAACTATTCATCCAATCCCCTTTACTATTTTACATTTGTCCTAGGCTAGTGTACAAAAATCACTTGGCGAAAAGAGTATAAGGACAACTGAATACAAATAAATTGGAAACAGCTGCCATAAAAAACAGTTGTTTCCAATTTCAATTATGAACAAAATCTCTATGACGGCAAATTAATTAAGATAACAACACAAGTCTTGATGCCATCCTGTTGGAGCATTATTCACCTCAACAGGGGTAAAATGATTTATCGCAATCACATTCTTCACTCCACGTACTATATCTTTGGCAAACAACGCTGCAAGTCCTAATCCCATTACCCATACTAACACAACAAAAAACTTTCTCATATCCTAATATATTTAAATGGTTATTCTTATGACAAAGAGAAAACAAAGCCTATGCCAAAACAAGACAGGCTTTGATTATCAGTTAAATACATTAAGAATAAGCTATTTTCAAAGAAAAAGATCCACATTTTCATTGTAGAATATTTCTACACTTTCCCCAACAAACCAGACATGTACATCACCTTGTATCCGGCACAATAAACAACAGGAAGGATAACTTTATAACATTCTTCCTCATCTAAATACATTAATAATATTGATAGTTGGTTAAGCTGCACACAAGTACAAACAACTAACTATAAGCAGTTTCGTTATATTCCCTAATAACAAAACAACCATATTCACTATAAATCGTGTTCATTCATCCCAGGCAACAATTCTTCCTGAATATTTGTCATGCATTTCCACAAACTATACCGTGCTTCAGGATTCATTTTTTCTAGAGAATATAAAACCTCTTTCATATTTGAACGATTCGACAAACTTTCATAAGGACAATCTTTGATCTGTTTACGAAAACCGCGGATACGTGCCATTTCAATTAAATCCGCTTCATGTACCAAGCACATCGGACGAATAATTGTCATCTCAAATTTACGCATCACTAATTTAGGAGGCATTGTACTGAACGCTCCCTGAAAAGTAATATTCATCAACAAAGTTTCCAAGATATCATCCATATGATGTCCTAAAGCAATCTTATTGCACCCCTGCTCCTTTGCCACCGTGAACAAAGCTTTTCTCCGATTCCAAGAACAAAGGAAACAAGGAGACTTCCGAGTGTCGGTACTCGGATCAAAAAAAGTTTCATAATGCACAAACGGCACCCCTAAATCCTCTGAGTAGCCTTTCAGATATTCCAAATCAGATTGATAAGGAATATTTGTCATGCCTACATGCACAGCTATCACTGTAAATTTCGGTTTCAAAATACGTGAACGCCTTGCCAATAGCTCCAACAGAGCCAAAGAATCCTTCCCACCAGAAAGACCTATCAAAATTTTATCACCATCCTCAATCAAGCGATACTTTACCACCCCCTTGTTAAAGCGTTGCTCCAACCTTCGCATTATTTTCTCGTCTTCCGTAAATTGTGCCATACATCTTCTTTAAAAATAGGGCACAAAAGTACATGAAAAGAATGATTTATGGAAGATTTAACAAAATAGAATTATGTAAAGCATGAGAAATCCAATTAATATTTGTATTTTTGAATCTAAATAATACGGATTATAAACTAACTATGTACAAAAAATATATCATTGGTTTATTTACTTTATGCTGCGCAGGCAATGCTGCGGCACAAAGCTTGGCGCAAGCCAAACAACTTTTCCTGAACGGAGAATTTGAACAAGCCAAACCTGCTTTCCAAAAGCTGGTAAAACAAGCCCCTTCTAACGCCAATTATAATTATTGGTATGGCGCATGTTGTTATGAAACAGGAGAAAAAAAAGAAGCACAGCCCTACCTTGAAAAAAGCGCCGCCCGCAAAGTCATTGACGCATACCGCTACTTAGGAAAACTATATTATGACATCTATCGGTTTGACGATGCCGTAGATAACTACGAACAACACATAGAATGGTTGGAAAAGAAAAAACGCCCTACCGAAATGGCTGAAGCAGAGCTGGAACAAATAAAGCAAGCAGCCCGTATGATAAAAGGAGTGGAAAACATTACTGTAATAGACAGCTTTGTAGTCGATAAAAATGATTTTCTAAAAGCATATAAAATCAGTAGAGAATCGGGGGCACTCTATCACGATCCTGCCATATCCGGGACTGTCTATCAGACCGAAATGGGCAATAAAGTACTCTACGGAAACCAAAGCACAGACGGCAAGATGCAACTGTACTCCCGTATCCGTCTGTTGGACGGCTGGAGCGAGCCCGAACCCCTCACGTCCCTTAATGAACAGGGAAATGTAAACTATCCCTTCTTAATGTCAGATGGCATTACCTTGTATTATGCATCGGATGGAGAAGGCTCTTTGGGAGGATACGATATTTTTGTAACTCGCTATGATTCGGAAAATAGCAATTATCTTCGTCCCGATAATATAGGAATGCCATTTAACTCTCCCGCCAATGACTATATGTATGCCATTGATGAATTCAACAATATCGGCTGGTTTGCTTCAGACCGCTATCAGCCTGATAACAAAGTCTGTATCTATGTGTTTGTACCGAACTCTTCAAAAGAAGTATACAATTATGAAAGTACAGACGAACAGATCATCATAAATGCAGCCAGCCTGCGCTCTATCCGTACTACTTGGAAAGATGAAGAGAAAGTACGAACCGGCAAGCAACGCCTGGCAGCCATAATGTATGCCAAAGAATCCGGAGAACAACAAAAAGACTTCACCTTGATAATAGATGATTCTGCCGTTTACCACACATTGAACGACTTCCGCTCTGCCGAAGCACGCAAACTTTACCAGCAAAGAATACAAAAGCAGAAGGATTATGACAACCTGAAGAAAAATTTGGATGACAAGCGCGAACAATATGCCCAAGGGAACAGTGCACGAAAGAAGAATCTGACACCCGCCATTTTGGAATTGGAAAAACGTACTGAACAACTTCTGAAAGAAATGGCCCAACTGGATATCAGTGTCCGCAACGAAGAAATAAAGAAGTTGAAACACTAATACAAAGATATTTATGGAAGTATTTATTATCGTATCGCTCATCTTGGCAGGACTACTTCTCTTTATTGTAGAGGTTTTCCTTATTCCCGGCATCAGTATAGCCGGAATAGCATCAGCCATCTGCCTGCTATATGCCAACTATTACGCTTTCGACACATTAGGACCGATAGCAGGATTCATTACTTTAATAGCATCCGTCCTAAGTTGCATAGCCATTATCGTTTGGTTTATGCACTCAAAAACCATGGACAAGCTTTCTTTGAAGAAAACACTGGATTATAAAATCGATCCCCTAAAAGGAACCCATATCCGCATCGGAGACAAAGGCATAGCAATAACCCGCCTTGCACTGATAGGCAATGCAAACTTTAACGGACACATCATCGAAGTGCGCTCTGCCGATGGTTTGATTGATGAGAATACTCCCATTTATGTAGAAAGAATGGTTGAAGGAACGGTGATTGTACGCAAATTCAACCAATGATAGAGAAATGACTTACAAATACGAATTTATCAGGTTTCTTGATTGACATTCTCATTCAAGCATATTTTAGACAATAGTGAAAACAGCAAAAACTTGATATTGAGCTGTTCAAATATAAATATTTACTTTTAAACAACTGATTATTATGATCGAACCCAACTATCTTCCTTTCATCCTTATAGGAGGTGGAATTATTTTCGTGGTACTATTCTTTCATTATGTGCCATTTTTCCTCTGGCTGTCTGCCAAAGTTTCGGGGGTACGCATCTCATTGGTGCAATTATTCTTAATGCGCATCCGTAATGTCCCTCCTTATGTCATTGTCCCGGCAATGATTGAAGCACACAAAGCCGGCTTAAGCAACATAACCCGAGATGAATTGGAAGCTCATTATATGGCAGGCGGGCATGTGGAAAAAGTAGTGCACGCACTAGTATCCGCGTCCAAAGCCAATATCGAACTGTCTTTCCAAATGGCAACTGGTATTGACCTAGCCGGTCGTGACGTATTCGAAGCCGTGCAAATGTCAGTGAACCCTAAGGTTATTGACACCCCTCCCGTTACCGCTGTAGCCAAAGACGGCATACAGCTTATAGCTAAAGCTCGTGTCACCGTACGCGCCAATATCCGCCAATTAGTAGGAGGTGCCGGAGAAGACACGATTCTAGCACGTGTTGGTGAAGGTATCGTGTCCTCTATCGGATCGTCCGAAAATCACAAATCCGTATTGGAAAATCCTGATTCTATCTCTAAATTAGTACTCCGCAAGGGCTTAGATGCCGGTACGGCTTTCGAAATCCTGTCTATTGATATAGCTGATATTGATATAGGCAGAAATATTGGAGCTGCTTTACAAATAGACCAGGCCAATGCCGACAAGAATATTGCACAAGCCAAAGCAGAAGAACGCCGTGCAATGGCCGTCGCCTTGGAACAGGAAATGAAAGCCAAAGCAGAAGAGGCACGCGCGAATGTAATTCAGGCAGAGGCCGAAGTACCCAAGGCCATGGCGGAAGCATTCCGTAGTGGCAACCTAGGTATTATGGACTATTACCGCATGAAGAATATACAAGCAGATACCTCCATGCGTGAAAATATTGCAAAACCCGAAACAACTTTCGGTAATGAGCCATTAAGTAAATAAAACTAGTATTCAACGATTAATATATTTTTCTTGGATGCGAATGGAACTGCTTTTCTCTTGATAATGCTAATATCAATGAAAGTTTATAAATCCGTAACATCTACATCCAGGAAATAATCTGTTTGCATACTCATTAAAAAGACAAGAAATATAACATTAATTATACTGGCCATTAACCACAAAAATAAAGATTATGAAAAAATATTATGCAGAATCTGAGTTGATTATCAATCCCGACGGCTCTATCTTCCACCTTCATATCAAACCTGAACAGTTGGCAAATAAAATAATTCTAGTAGGTGACCCCGGGCGTGTAGCATTAGTAGCTTCTCATTTCGATACTAAAGAATGTGAAATAGAAAGCCGTGAGTTCAAGACCATTACCGGTACTTATAAAGGAAAACGTCTCACCGTAGTTTCCACCGGTATAGGTTGTGACAATATAGACATTGTGATGAATGAATTAGATGCTTTGGCCAATATTGATTTCAATACCCGTTATGAAAAAGACCACTTGCGCCAATTGGAATTAGTACGTATCGGTACATGTGGCGGATTACAGCCTTATACTCCTGTTGGTACCTATGTTTGTTCTGAAAAGTCTATCGGTTTTGACGGACTGCTTAATTTCTACGCCGGACGCAATGAGGTTTGCGATCTGAAATTAGAACAAGCTTTTATAGATTACATGGGGTGGGAAGGTAATGTATGCATCGCCCACCCATACGTTATTGATGCCGACCGGGAATTAATAGACCGCATTGCGCAAAATGATATGGTCCGTGGCGTAACTATCGCCGCAGGAGGTTTCTTTGGTCCGCAAGGACGAGAACTCCGTATCCCATTGGCCGATCCTAAACAGAATGAAAAGATTGAGAAATTTGAATACAATGACTATCGCATCACTAACTTTGAAATGGAAAGTTCCGCCCTTGCCGGATTAGCACGCCTGATGGGACACAAAGCCATGACTGTATGTATGGTGATTGCCAACCGACTAATAAAGGAAGCCAATACCGGCTATAAAAACTCTATTGATGGTTTGATAGAAAAAGTCTTGGAAAGAATATAATTCCCAATTTAGTTGTCTATATAATATGGATAAGATTCACCGGATCATCTATCAAGACTTATTCTTATTATCATCCAGAAGAAGATTGGCATAAACAGATTTTTTACAGAATAAGCCAACTCTTTTTACCTAACAGGGGACATCGCTTCATAGAAGACCATTTTTTGTAAAAAAACAACAAGATGTCCCCTCATAAAACAAATAAAAATATGGAAACCAGTTTCAAACAAACAACTAGTAATAAAGTAGAACGTTACCGTCTTTTCCTCCCTCAGTTTGAACTTTTAATATCAGATGAAAAAGAAGAAATAAGTGTTTTGGCTAATACTGCTGCTGCTCTTCGGGAAGCCTTCGGCTTTTTTTGGGTAGGTTTCTATCTGGTTAAAGACAACCAACTTATTTTAGGACCTTTTCAGGGAAGCACCGCCTGTTATCGCATCCATAAAGGAAAGGGAGTATGTGGAACCTCATGGGCAGAAGCTCGAACCTTGATAGTGCCCAATGTAGAACAATTCCCCGGACATATAGCCTGCAGTTCTCTTTCCCGCTCCGAAATTGTTGTTCCTATTCTTGCTAATGGACAAGTAAAGGGAGTATTGGATATTGACAGTAATCTATTAAACTTTTTTGATGAAACAGACCGCCGTTATTTAGAAGAAGTAACAGCCATTGTAGCTAAAACATTATATTATTAACCAAATGAAAATGATAAACCAAGATACAATCTGTGCCATTGCCACCGCCCAGGGAGGAGCCATCGGAATAATTCGTGTATCTGGCCCAAAAGCGATTGAAATAACGTCACGCATATTTACACCCGCCACAGGCAAGCCACTGACAGAACGAGCACCATATACTCTTACTTTCGGAAAGATTTGTTCCCCAAAGCGAAAAATTAATAATACACTTTTCCAACAAACGAGTGAAATTCCGCAAGAAAAAAGTGAAACGTTACAAAAAACTTCGTCAATTACTTCTTCTGCAGAAGAAGTAATTGACGAAGTTTTAATTTCCTTGTTCCGCGCCCCCCATTCTTATACCGGTGAAGACAGTACGGAAATCATGTGTCACGGTTCATCTTATATCCTGCAGCAAGTTATACAACTCCTGATCTATAATGGATGTCGTGCCGCTCTACCAGGTGAATACACCCAACGTGCTTTTCTAAACGGAAAAATGGACTTGAGCCAAGCCGAAGCTGTTGCCGATCTGATAGCCTCATCGTCTGCCTCCACCCATCGCCTAGCCATGAGCCAGATGCGCGGAGGATTCAGTAAAGAACTTTCTAACCTGCGTAACCAATTACTTCATTTCACTTCGTTAATGGAATTAGAACTGGATTTCAGTGATCATGAAGAACTAGAATTCGCCAATCGTGACGAACTGAGCAGTCTAGCTACCCATATCGAACAAGTTATTGCCCGGCTAGCTCATTCTTTCAGTGTAGGAAACGCAATCAAGAATGGCATTCCTGTAGCAATTATCGGAGAAACGAATGCCGGAAAATCTACCTTACTGAATGCGTTGCTGAATGAAGAAAAAGCCATTGTCAGTGATATCCATGGAACGACCCGTGACGTAATAGAGGATACAATCAATTTACAAGGTGTCACATTCCGATTTATTGATACAGCTGGAATCCGCCAAACGAACGATACAATAGAAAATCTAGGGATAGAACGTACTTTCCAAAAGATGGACCAAGCATATGTCATTTTATGGATGATAGACTCTACAGATGCCCAAAGGCGGTTCGAAGAATTAAAAGCCGACATTCTTCCACACTGCGAAGGGAAAAAGATGATTATTTTATTTAATAAGTCAGATCTGTTACTAGCAACACAAAAAGAAGAGTTGTCAGCCATATTTGCTGACATGAAAGTGGAAAAACTATTTATCTCAGCAAAGAAAAGGGAAAATATAACGATTCTGGAAAAGAAGTTAGTACAGGCAGCTGCCTTACCGGAAGTCAACCAAAACGATATTATCATTACAAATGTACGCCATTACGAAGCATTAACACGAGCATTGGATTCTATTCATAGAGTACAGGAAGGATTGCAATTGGAATTATCAGGAGATTTGGTAAGTGAGGATTTAAGACAATGTATCCACGAACTAAGTGAGATTGTTGCAGAAGGAGGTATAACCTCGGAAGAAACATTGCAAAATATATTTCAAAACTTTTGCATCGG
>DXLM01000098.1 GCA_019414725.1 Bacteroides sp. | reverse complement strand
GCTGTTCCGCCGTCCGCTCGGATTCTACCCGAGCGGGCGGTTTTATTTGTTCAATGCTTCGATAAATTTTTATCGATAAATTTAATTAAACACTAAAGTGAAGGTGTATCGTAATAGTTCTCATTTTGATACATTTTTGTTAATAAGTTTCTAAGAAGAGATGAGGTTGTGTCAAAACGTTGGCACAACCTCTTTTATATTTTACAGTTCTGCTATATTTTCTTTTGGCTATGCTGCTCTTTCCTCATGCATTTGGCAACAAGTTGCTATATTCCAATTATATCGGGTTATAAATAGTTCCATAAACATATATTTGGCAACTGTAATGAGTCCCTTTCCTTCTTTTATCAGTTTAGCACACATTTTTTTGATATTAAAGGCTATAGCAAAGAAAGCAAAGTCCATTGTAACCTTGTCTTCTCCCATATGCCGGAATCTTCTGTATGCCATGTTGTATTTTATTTGTCCAAACACAGCCTCTGGTTCTATACACCTCCTGCCTCTATGCTTGATACCTTCTTCTGAGAGCAACCTTTCCCGTGCCTGCCGTTTGTATTGATTTAATCGGTGGTTGACTTCTATAATACGGTTCCCCCAAGCTTTAAAACAACTGCCACGCAAAGGGCAACCTTCGCATCTTTTTGCTTTATACCGGGCACTTTCGGTGATGTATCCGCTCGCTGTCTTGTCACGTTTGGTTCCTATACGGTTCATGTGCTGTCCCATAGGACAAACGTAATAATCCTCTTGGACATTGTAATGGAGACTTTCGGCATGGAACGGGTTGGGAGTATAACGGGGACGCTGTTCTTTATGGAAGTAATTGTACTTGATGAAGGCTTCTATCCCATTCTCCTGCATAAACCGGTAATTTTCTTCCGAACCGTAACCGGAGTCTGCCACACAGATATTCGGTAAACGGTTATAGCGGTACTGGAAAGAGTGGAAAAAAGGTATGAGGGTCAGTGTATCGGTAGGGTTGGGAAACAGACGGAAGTCTGTGATGAATTGGTTTTCAGCACCTATTTGCAGATTATATCCGGGTTTGGTCTGCCCGTACTTCATGGCATCTTCTTTCATGCGCATGAATGTGGCACCAGGATCGGTCTTGGAATAGGAGTTACGTTCTCCAAGGGTATCAAGGTGATTGTCGTATTCTATCAGCTTGTCACGATACCCTTCAAGTTCCCTGACCTGCTTCTTCTTTTTGCGCAGGGCTTTCTTTTCTTCCTTATCCTTTGTTACAGGCTGGCGTTCCAGGGCTTCTTTAAGTTCATCCACTATGTCAGAGAGCCTGCAGGGAGTAAACTCCACGGATGTGTCTTTTATAGAGTTCTCCTGTGCAATGGCTTCATCCACCTGCTCCAAGAGAATACGGATTTTATCCATTAGTCTCGTACGGTTCCGTTCGACTGTCTTGCGCCAGACAAAAGTATATTTGTTGGCTTTGGATTCAATCTTGGTGCCGTTGATATACTCCACATCAAGGCTGATGAAACCTTTATCGGCAAGGACAAGAACCAACTGGGTAAATACATTATTTATTTCCTCCTTTACACGGTTACGAAAACGGTTGATCGTGATAAAATCCGGATGCTCATTACCGGCAAGCCAAATATAATGAATGTCACGAAGGAGGTGCTTCTCTATTTTACGGCAAGAATAGATATTATTCATGTAGGCGTAGATTATCACCTTAAGCATCATTTTAGGATGATAAGGACAACGGCCCGTTTCCTTATAAAGTTTCTTGAAACTCTCAAGATTGAGATTGTCAATAACAGCATTCACGATGCGGACCGGGTCGTTCACAGCTATGTTTTCATCAATTCTTTGTGGAAAAAGAACGGTTTGGTTGGGAATGTAAGGACGAAAATGTAACTTTGCCATAAGGAAAAACTTTATACCTAAAGATACAGAAAAGCCAACTAATTCGAAAGACTTTGTGTATGAATTAGTTGGCTAATTTTGTACTATTTACTGAATGTCCCTATTTAAAAATTTCTTTGTTCATGAAAAAATAAAGGCATTTAAATAAAAGGGATGTATTATAATTGTAGTTGCATTTATTACTAAGTAATTATAATTTTCTTGAAGTATTGATGATGAATAAAGATCCTTTCATTTGGTGTCAGATAAAATTGTTGACGGTTCAATAATTACTAATATAATATTTCAATGAGAGATATTGGATTGATGCTTTATATTACTTTAAATATAATAAGACACCATTTATATAAGTATTAATATTTACTTTTAGGAAATGTAGGTTTAGAACTATTATATTTCTACTCCTAAATTAATATCCTTTTTTTTAGTGGGACATATTCTTTTAATCCCCAACCTGTTGGGGAAAGAATGCGTTCAAAGCTTCTTTCTACATTTCCTTTAGTATAGGTAAGTACTTGTTTCTCTAATGAATTTTTAAAATCATTGGCATTTAAATCTCTGAAGATATTGATACATTCTTTCTTAAGATATTCATTGATTGCAGATACAAACACTGTTTTTTGTGTTGTTTTGTCAAATATATAAAGATTATTGGGGATAGGAACCATTGTATCAATACCCATGAATATGTTACAATCGACGATAAGTTTGTAAGCATTGGTTTCTGCAAGTGGAGCTGATAGGCAATATGTAGAACGTTGAATTAGACTTTGGATGAGTTCTTTTCTGTTTATTTGAAACATATCTGGATGGGAACGGCCGCTTACCTCTCCCTTCCGGTAAGCAGATCCGTTCCCATTTTCTTTAATTCCCGGATGATGGCTTTCTTTGGATTCACTACGAACCTGTAGAGACGGAAAGTGTTTGTGTATAGGCGTCTTTCCTCTTTGAGCTCTCCATGCAGCACTTCCTGCTTAAGCTGTGAGACTGCCTGATTCTTCAGTTCGTTCCGTAGCTGCCAGTTCTCGGAATATTTTCTCAGGCTTTCATCCAGTGAGTGGTAATAAGGAAAATAATCGTACTGCCGGTTAAAGCATGATGCGCACCGCGTGGACCATTGGGAACGGTCAAAACCGACAATCACCTCCTTTCCGTCAAGTATCTGCCTGTTCCCCCTGCTTTTGGAAAGGGGGGAAAGGGATACGGTCTGTGTCTTGTCCATGCGAGAGACGATAATATGCACATGCAGTTGCAGTCCCGGTTTCCTTTCACCGGCTTTTGCCCTGCCGGCTTCCACCTCGGGATCATCGCCTTTATAATGGCGTTCCGTTTCCACACGTCCATACCATACCAGATCATCACCGGACTTGATTTTCTCCCGGTAAAAGTTCCGGGCATATTCGTCCATGCATCCGCGGGAGAATTTTTTCAGCTCGGCCAGTACCTCTTCCTGTTCACCGGCGGTCAGTTCCGAGAATTCCCCGACTTTCTTTCCGGTCACCTTTTCTATGAGATGGCTCTGCTCCTCACCACTCGGATTGATGGAAAGCATATAGAACTTATCATCATTTCTTTTCAGGGTTCTGTGGTTATTATCTATATGATGCATGACAGTCCGGGGTGTGACAAAGTCTTTTTGTTGTGAAAAAAAATTATCATAGTAAGGACGCACATCCTGTGACTCCTTGCTGAGATATTCCACCAGCTGCGTACATTTCCCCTTGTTATCCGATACTCCCGGGGTATTGATAGGCCGGTGCACTTTACAGTACATATTCCTCGTCAATCTTCTTGATGAGCAGCTGCAGGGTGTTAATGGGTATCTTGACCTCATCGCTGAACTTTACTTTCACAAACCTGTCGGGGTTGAGCTGGTATTTGACAAGTTCGGCCAGGCGTTTGAGTTTGTCCGCGTACCCGGCATTATCATCGGACACCGCCTTTTCGTTTTCAGAAACCTGTTGTTGGAGCTGGCGGTTCTTCTCCTTGAGATCACGTATCTCATTCATCAAGCGGGCATAATCGGGAGCATCCTGAAGACCACTATTCATATTGGACATTTTTTCAAGAATAGGCTTGAATATATCTCGTTCCTGAGACTTTACTATTTTGACGAGATCCTCAATCCGTTTCTCCACCAATGCTGTCGGATTCTTGGAAGCATAACGCGGATTATATCCGGTAATTTCAAAAAAAGTAATCATCCTGTCAATGCACAGGTTGGGGGTATCACCGGCCTGAAAGATTTCCAAGCGTTTTTTTACGCTTGGAGAAATTCGGATCAATTTGGTAGAGTTTTCTTTGTTTGTATACATTTTGTCACTGATTAAGTTTCTGAGACAAAGGTAAATATAAGGTTGTTGGATGTCAAGCGCTACACCTACTCAATCAGGATAATATATTATAATATACTGAAAATTAGCAAAATGCCACGTCGTTTACAAGAAGTTTACTGAAAGTTGACGGTACAATTATTTTTAAATCAGCACTATAAATTCCTTTTGTTTACGTTTGTATATGTTCAAGTAAATAGTAGCTACATGTAATTGTTTATTCATCAACGCTTTGCGTCGATTAAGGTTCTCGCGTGCGGGAACTCCTCTTGCTCTTCCTTATCAGGAATTCACTAAGGGACTTTCAGCCCCTTAGCCCCGGGAAGCCACAAAGCCCCGGAAGCACTTCGGAACAGTCGTACAATCCGAAGGCCCCACCCATGAAAGAAAGTGACAAATGGGAAATGGCAGTAAATGCATGGAAACAGATGAAAACAGCGTGTAAACTCCCCCCTTGAAAGGAAGACGGATACAATTATTAGCAGAAGCAAAAGTAAGCTAATTCACTGATAAAGAACTGTGTGTAATTTGGACAAACAGAGAAAAATCATTACCTTTGATATGTGATAATAAAGGGAATAACACGTTATGAATGAAGAAATTAGAAACATTTTAGCAGAAGCTGGAACAAAGACGTCGAAGATACGTAAACTTCTTCTGCTCGGCCTTACTCACCGGGAAATAGCAGAGCTCGTTACTCGTGGAAATCGTGGATTCGTGTGGAATGTATATAAGAAAATGAGGGATGAAGGATTGCTACCTGCAGCTCGGACTTCCGCAGTTACTGTACCGGATTTGGATTATTCTTTCAGAAGAAAATTCGGTGTCGAGATAGAGGCATATAACTGCACACGTGAACGGCTCGTTCACGAATTGAGAGAGGCGGGCATCGAAGTGAACAGTGAAGCATACAACCACCATTTGCGTTCACGTTGGAAACTGGTTACGGATAGCAGTCTGAACGGGAATGACACATTTGAGCTCGTAAGCCCTATATTGGTAGGAGAAGACGGATTGGAAGAACTGGAAAAAGTCTGTTGGGTTTTGGATGCATGTAATGTAAAGATTAATGGAAGCTGTGGACTGCATGTGCACATGAGTGCTGAAGACTTCAGTATCACTACTTGGCAGAACCTGCTCCTTTCATATAAGCATGCCGAAATTGAGATTGATAAATTTATGCCAGTTTCACGCAGAGGAAACAACAATAATTTCTGTACTTCACTCTGTCGCTTCTCTGATGAACGGATACGCTCGGCACGAAATATTGAAGAACTTCAGAATCTGTTCCCAACCAGATATATGAAAGTAAACCTTAAAGCCTATTCGCGCCACAAAACGGTAGAGTTCAGACAGCATTCGGGAACTATCAGTTTCACAAAGATGGAAAATTGGGTGAGATTTTTGGATAGAATGATTACCTTTGCATCTGTAAGCGCACTCCCGACAGGAGTCAGGTTGGAAAATTTTCCTTTCTTGGGGGAAAAACAAAAACTGTATTATAAATTAAGAACAAAAAAATTAGCCGTATGAATAAGAAAACATATATGTTGCCTGGTGACGAGCGTATCGTTGCCGGCAACGCCAAAGAGTTTGTGCATGAACTTCGTGTGGGCAGTTGGATGGATTCCGATTGTACCGATGAACAGTATATGCACAATTTTGCCGAACGTTATGTGGTGCAGTCGGGTGTGCGGATTGCCATCGATACGCCCGAGAAATTCCTTGCCGATTTGATTCGGACAGGATATGCCAAAGAAATGTAACGGACGGTTTCCTTTATTATTACACCATCCCCGTTTTCCTTTCATGGGAAGATGGGGATTTTTATATGGATAAATACTGATGATAATATTATACTTTATTATGCATTTAAGTAAATTACTATATTTACTTTCAGGAATTTATACTTATTACAGTCAAAATGGTAAAAGAACGGCTTGTCTGTGTATTATAAAAAAGGACTGATAATGACCGAAAAGGTTGTTATATTGGCATTGTATCTTGTTGGCACAAACTGTATGACATACATGTTTTTAGATATTATTTAAAGGATTTTTGTGAATTATTTTTATGCATAGAATAATAATATATAATACTTTTGTATTTGATAAATGTTCTTTTGAACATTTATACTCTGACTATTTTGTGTCTGTGAAGATGCAAAGTTGTTTGTTTTGTTTGTTATCATCCTCTCTTTAAGCGTAAAGAGAGGATGTTTCCCATTATTTGGATTGGGAAATATATGGACTATATAATACGTTGAATAAAAAAACTTTCAATCAGGACTTCCAGCAACCTCTTTGCTTTTTTATTAGTAATGAAACTTCCTGTTTTGTTCTACCGGAATGGTAGAACAAAACAGGAAGTGCCGTAATCTTATTATTTGGAATCGGTTCCGCTTTCCCCTGAAAGCAGTAATTTCACCCTTGAAAAAATGGAAAAGATGATGTAACACTTACGGGGTTGAATCATCTTCATCCTGATAATGGAATGTCTTATCTTTGCCGGCTCAAAAAGAGAAAGACATCATAATGGAAACTACGAGCCGCTTTTTAAAAGATAAACAGTATATGTGGTACAAGGTAAGGGAACTATGTTCCAAAGGACTCAACAAGACACAGATCGGCAGATGCCTGGGCGTAGACAGAAGCACCGTACGGCGATACCTGGCGATAAGCAGGGAAGAATTCATCAGGAAACAGAACTCTCATCGCAGACATAAGTTGAAACTTGGAAAATATGAGGAATATGTGCGCGGAACCCTGGAAGAATATCCGTATATATCTGCTGCCAGGATACATGACTGGCTCAGGGAATGTTATCCGGACTTCCCTCAAGTATGCGGCAAGACCGTATTTAACTTTGTCGGACGCATAAGGGAAAAATACGGTATCGGGAAGAACTCGGACGGCAGGGTTCGTCGGGATTATGAGAAACAGCCGGATACACCTTACGGGGAATATGCACAGGCTGACTTTGGTGAGAAATGGATACCGGTTGGAAACGGAAGTAACGTGAAAGTTTACTTCTTTGCAATAGTCCTTTCACGTTCCCGGCAAAAGTTCATCCATTTCAGTCGCCGGCCTTTTGATACGGAACTTGCAGTATACGCACATGAACTTGCTTTCCAGTATTTCGGCGGAAAGCCCCGCAAAATAATCTATGACCAGGACAGGGTACTTATATCAAGAGAGAATTTGGGAGATCTGGTGCTGACAACAAAATTCCAATCATTCGTAAAGGAGCAGCATTTCCTGCCTGTATTCTGTCGAAAAGCGGACCCGGAATCGAAAGGAAAGGTGGAGAATGTAGTCAAGTATGTAAAAGGCAACTTTCTCTCAGGGAGACTTTTTCATAACATAGACAGGCTTAATGAAGAAGCACGCCTTTGGTTGGAAAGGACCGGGAATGGAAAGGAACATGGAACCACCCGTCTGATTCCCAACCGGGAGTTTATCGTGGAGAAAAATTTCATGATGCCTTATTATGGAACTCCACAACCGCCGCAGGAGTACATGACCGAATACCATGTACGTAAAGACAATACGGTACAGTATCGGGGAAACTACTACAGTGTTCCTTCAGGAACCTACCGGAGTGGAGAAACAACAGTATGGCTACAAGAAGCTGAAGGCTGTCTGGAACTGTACAGTAAAGATACGGGAAAACTTCTGGGCAGGCATCCTCTTAACATGGGAAGAGGGAAGATCATATATGATGAAAAACATCGGAGGGCCAGAAATGCCGGTACACAGAAATTGGCGGAACGCATCCTTATATATGTATCTTATAACAAGGAAGTCGCCTTATGGCTGGAAAATCTGCGCCGGCGAAAGGAACGCTACTACAGGAGTAACCTGGAAGTAATCCTGCGTAGTATTCCGAGCTATGACGGACATACGCTGGTCGAAGCCATACGCATGTGTCTGGACCGGGGCATCTATAATGGGGAGTCGGTTAGGAATCTATGCGAGTGTGTGCGTAGAAACTCCGGAGAGATACCGGAAAATGGCAGCACTTATATTTCACAACCACCGAGCATGCATCCACCGTTTCAAACCGGAATGATGCAGTCTTACAAAGATATTTTCACGAATCATGATAAAACGTAAAAAAGAACTGGTCGAATATGCACGACGTCTGAAACTGGCAAGTCTGGCTGAACACATGACAGAGATTATACATGAGGCACAAGAAAAGCAGCCTACCTATTCGGAGTTTCTGTTTTCCTGCCTTGCAAAAGAAGTAGGTGAAAGGGACCGGAAAAGCTTTCTTTCACGAATAAAAGTGGCCGGACTCCCTGCCAGGCATACTTTGGATGAGTATGATTTCAACCGGACAGAAGGACTGGACGGCAGACAACTTCGGGAGTTGCGTGAGCTCACGTGGATGAGCAGGGCATACAATCTCCTCCTGATAGGAGGTCCCGGAACCGGAAAGACATTCATTGCATCCGGGCTCGTTCATGAGGCGGTGAAAGAAGGATACAATGCTGCCTTGATAAGCCTGGAAGATCTGCTCGTCTGTCTGAAGACAAAGGATGTTTCCCGACATGCTATGAAGACCTATAAAAGGATAATGAAAGCCCGGTTGCTGGCAATTGATAATGTCACATTATATCCTTTGAAGAGAGAAGATATGCTGCTATTGTTCAAGCTGGTTAACACCCTTCAGGAAAAAGTGTCACTCATTATTATTGCGAACAGGGGGCTGGCGGAGTGGTTGGAGGAACTGGGAGATGAAGCGGTGGCTGCTGCCTTACTTGACAGGTTGCTCTACTGTTGTGAAGTAATCAATCTCTCAGGAAAGAGTTATCGTTTGGAGAATAGGAAAACAATTTTTAGCAATCAGACATAGGGCATTGCTATATAAAAAGAGTTAATTAATGTAAACTGTCAAAGTTGTAAAAGTGGGATATATTAAATTACATAAAAATGAGGTGTGTAAATTTGCAAGGTACAA
>DXLM01000097.1 GCA_019414725.1 Bacteroides sp. | reverse complement strand
ACTTCTTGTGTAGCCATTCCGATAAAGGAAACTACCAAAGTCTTTGCGGAACTAATTATTTATGTAAATAACTGATAATCAACACAAAAGTATTTCTTCGCTTTACCTGCTTTTCTGCTATATAAATTGTTTGAGAAGTATAAAAGAAATAATTTTCTACCTTTATTCTACTGAAATAAAGTGTTTACTTCATTTTTGTTTTAAATATATTTTGACTATATATTATAAAAGAACTGATATTCTCAATTTAAATGAAAATATCAGTCCTTTCCTTAGTACCAAATAACAATATTTGCTGTATATTAGTTATTTATATGCAGGATTCTGATCTGCTATTGTTAACGCACCGTTCGCATCAATTTCATCTTGAGGTATGGGCATTTCTAATTTGTCTGAACCGGCAGGAATCAATCCGACTCTGCTCCAATCCAATGTTAAATTTGAACGATCCATTGGTAAATCTCTGCGCTTAAGATCAAATAAACGGTGACCTTCAGCAAAAAGTTCACGACGACGTTCATTCTGTATCTCTGTTTTTAAAACATCACCTGTGCCTGAATATGCATTTATACCGCGTGCTTCCCTCACTTTATTCAAAGCAGCTAAGGCTTCATCTTCATGATTATTATCAGCGGCTAGTTCAGCTATAATTAAATACATTTCAGAACCACGCATCATATTATAATCACCTTCAGCAAAAGCTACTGTACCAGAGCCTTTTGTTCCATCGCTATCGTCATTCTTCCGGCTGTTAATTTTGCATGTGACATAGCTGCCATTGCGTTTGTAATATTTGCCATCTATCTTTACAAATAAAGTTTTACGGATATCTGTATCATCAAAAATATCAATCAACTCTTTTGCAACACCTAGAGAACTGTACCCGTCTTTTACATAAGTAGAATCTTGGTCACAATAGTACCAAAATGCTGGCAACGATAAGAATGATTGCTTGTCAGTAGAGGTACATGTAAAATACCATATTGTTTCAGTGTTATTTTCACAGAACTTGTTTTTATAATCAGCTTTTGACATCAATGTAATTTCTGATAAAGCTTTGTTTGCATGTGACGTTCCATTAGTGTAATCGCCTAAGTCTAAATAAATTCTAGCAGCAATTCCATGAGCTGCCTGTTCTGTTATGTAACATTTTGAAGAAGAGGATGTACCTGTCAATAAAGTACAAGCCTTTTCAATATCATTCACCATTTGAACATAGCAATCTTTTACCGTAGAGCGAGGTATGTCTGTAGTTGAAGATGTTAAACGAAGAATAACTCCTGGATTATCAGGATATTTATTAACAGGTTTTGCATACATTCTAATCAAATAGTGATATGCATAGGTACGCAATGCCAAAGACTCTCCTTCAATACGATTACGTTCACTACTTTCCGGTAATGTTTCTAAATTATCTAAAATAGCATTACAGTTATCAATTAAGCTATAGCAACCAATCCAAGGATCCACAGAATAAGTACTGCTTGGAGTAATAGAGTATTGATAAGGTGAAACAAAACGATTATAGTTACCTGTACTGTTTACCATTGCATCATCAGCCATCACATCAGGCATAAAGAAAATATATTGATTGGTATAATGAGCGTAATGGCCATTAGTAAACCAGTCATAAGCACCAATTAACACCTGCTGTGCTCCTTCAGTACTAGTGAAAACACTTGCATCTGAATACTGGTCAGAAGGAGTTACATCCAAAAAATCATTGCAGCCGCTTAATGAAGCAGTCAACAGTATAGAAGCAAAAATATAGGATATTTTTTTCATATATATCTGGTTTATAAGTTAGAAAGTTAGATTAATTCCCGCAGTAAATGTTCTCGCCAATGGAACTGTACCGCCTCCATCAAGCAAACCATCAACACCACCTAATTCTACATCATAACTTTTGAATTTTTTATCCAAATTCCAAGTTATCAAGTTATCTGCACTGACATAGATACGTACATTCTGTAATAGAATTTTTTTAATCAGTGATTTGGGTAGTGAATAACCTAAACTGATATTCTTTAACTTAATGAAATCTGCATTATGTAGATAGCGACTTGATCTTCCATTAGAAGTATTGGAATTATTTGGAATAAATTTTGGATTGGAAGCATTTGTGTTTTCCGGTGTCCAACTATCTGCTTGTTCTGTTATCAACTGATATCCAGTCTTATTTCCATCATTTAATAAATTTTCCTCATATACATCATATATCTTACCTCCAAATCCGTAAGTAAACATGAATGAGAAATCTACACCTTTCCATGAAACAGTATTAGTCAAACCTCCGGTTGCTGAAGGAAGTGCAGACCCTAATTTATATTTTGTAGCTTTAGAGTATGTATTGGTTGTGGTACGTTCTCCTGTAGGGTTGCCTTTATCATCAGTTACATCCATATACCACAGTGGGTCTCCATTAACGGGGTCTACACCAGCCCATTCTTGCATATAGAATTCATAGATACTATAGCCTACAGTCCGAATTTTGGTGCCAACCACTTCTTCTTTTTGAGGATAAGATGTTATTTTATTATTGTTAAAAGCAATATTAAAGTCCGTTGTCCAAGTGAAATCTTTCGTATTGATATTTGTTGAATGCAAATCAATTTCTATACCTTGATTACGCATACCACCTAGGTTTGATATAGCATTTTCAAATCCGGTTGAGGGCGCCAATGGTTTTTCAAGTAATAAGGCATCTGAAGTTTTATTGTAATATTCAATACTACCATTCAAACATCCAAATATTCCAAAATCAATACCTACATTAAAATTTTTAGACTTTTCCCATGATAATTCATCATTAGGAATTTGCAAGTGTGTAATGCCATTTTGACCATTGTAATTGTTTCCTGTATCATATAAGCCTTGGAAGCCATACAAATAATCAGATTGTTTGTTACCTGAAGTTCCATAACTGGCACGTAATTTTAAATCATCAACCCATTCAATACCTTTAAAAAAATTCTCTTCACTGATACGCCAGTTGCCACCGATAGACCAGAACGTCCCCCAACGATGTCCAGGTGCAAACCGTGAGGAGCCATCGGTACGAATACTGAATGAAAGAAAGTATTTGTTTAAATAATCATAGTTTATGCGCCCGAAAAATGATTGCATACGCTCGTGATCTTTCTTTGATTTAGTTTCATAAGGAGTAGAGGCCATACTTAATTCAATCATTTCACTATTAGAAAAACCTGTAGCATGGGCATGAAGCATGGAATAAGTGTTCTTATATGCTTCATAACCGGCCAGCAAACCAATATGATGATCATTAAACAAAGAAAAAGCATAATTCAACGTACTGGTAAATGTGGATGTGATGTCACTAATAGCATATTTGCTTAATCGTCCATCTACTGCCGCACCATTACCATGTTCTGGATTATACCAACGCATTTCATCCATATTGGTATAGTCATAAGAGAAACTGTTACGCCAATGTACACCGAAAATATTCAAATCAATAAATGGACTAATTAATGCCCGATGCGTTTTAGTATTGTAGATATCCATTTTCGAAAAAGCCAGTGTGTTCATGTCATTGAACACAGGGTTCACATAGTTATAAACAGGATTGCCTTTTTCATCATAGATTTTATTAAAATCATTATCCAATTTATAGAGCGAGATAGCATTAGGGACAAAAAAAGCATTGGTTAAAGGTGATGAACCACCTCCACCGCCCGGAGGGGTGTTTTGCTCATTGACTGACATTGTGGATGTTACACCGATTTCTGCCCAAGGCTTAATTTTACTGCTGACATTAATGCGGGCAGAATAACGTGATAAATCCGAACCAACGGCCAAACCATCTTGGTCCATATATCCCAAAGATATAAAATATTTAGATTTGTCACTACCACCACTGATGCTTAAATCATATTGCTGGGTAGTTGCTGTCTTAAACAGTTCATCTAAATAGTCTGTATTTATCATAGCTTTTGCACCACTTGCCAAAATTCCCTCTCCAGTAAAAGGATTAGCCATATTAAAAGGATTGGCTTTATACATATCTTGTACAGATGCATTAGCTGCAATACTAGCTGCTTCGGAAGTCATTCCGTCGCTTATGTTTTGAGTATAGAATCCTTTGTAATAAGTCTTATAATGTTCTGTAGAACTCATTAAATCATAGCCATTGGAAGGTAAATGTGAAGAACTTACTTGAGCTTTAAATTCGATCTTTGCTTGTCCGGAAGCACCTTGCTTTGTAGTTATCATGACAACCCCGTTAGCAGCACGCGAACCATATAATGAAGCGGCAGACGCATCTTTCAGAACCGATATGGATTCTATGTCATTAGGATTCAAATTGGATAATGGATTTACAGAAGTTCCATAACTATCTTCATCTGCGACTTTTGATATATTCTTTGATGAAACAGGAACGCCATCAATAACATACAAAGGCTGGCTGGATGCGGACATAGACCCAATACCGCGGATACGTACTTGGCTTACTGAACCAGGTTGACCTGATTGACTTTCTACTTGTACGCCTGCGGATAATCCTTGTAACGCTTTCTCAAAAGAAGCAGTTGGGACTTTCTCTAAAGCATCCGATTTCACAGTAGCTACCGAACCTGTTAATGAATTTTTCTTAGCAGCACCATACGCAACCACCACAACTTCATCAAGAGTTTCAGTATCGGGTTTCAAACTAATATGTAAATTAGACTTGACATCCAATTCTTGACTCTTCATTCCGATAAAGGAAACTACCAAAGTCTTTGCGGAACTAAAATATACAAAAAAACATCTAGTAATCAAATGTTTAGCATTCTGCTCTCTTGTAGATATACAATATTACATCTATTATAACAAACTATAAATCAACTATATATTATAACATAAAAAAATAATTTGATTTTATGTCTACTTTTATTCTACCTTAAACATAAAAAAGATGCCTAGTAATCTAAGCATCTTTTTTATTATAGACCTATTATTAGCTATTCGTTTTTATCAGTAATCTCACTATTGGCATTTAACTCCTTATCAGGGATTTGATAAATGAATAATTTACTACCTGCAGGGACTTCCTTTGGAGCAATCGCACTATGATTAATTGCATGTGTTCTATCCAAACTTTCATTACGACGTTTCATGTCAAATAAACGACGACCTTCACCCCACATTTCAATACGCTTTTGAAGTTCAATTTCTTGTAAAAGTGCATCACTTGTTGCGGATGTTTCATATTTTGGATTACGAGTTTTCATAATCGTAGTCAGCATTGTTTTGGCTTCATTTTCTTTCCCTGCCCTATATAATGCTTCTGCAGCTACAAAATACATTTCACCAGTACGCAAATAAATATAGTCAGAGCAAAAAGTATCACCTGTAGGAGTAAAACCAGGCGCGGTAGAACCTATATCAATAAATTTGCGCTGCACATATTGTCTTACTTTATAATGAGTATTTGTTTCTCCCAAATCAACTCCAAACCATTTTTTACGAATGTCATCATCTGAAATTTTTTCATACAAATCACTGGAAATCATTTTGTAATTTCCTAAATTACCACCATATCCCGGGCCGTAAGGATCAACTTGACTCATGAATGAAGCGTAGAATGTATTTGTTTCACCATTAATATCAGCCCCCCATAACACTTCACTCAAAGAAAGGTCATTAAAGCCGGAAAGTAATTCTTTTTCACTCATCAGTGAGCCACCTTCAATAGCCAATTTTGCGTATTTAGCAACTTCATTCCATTGATCGGGATAATCATTAACAAATGAAAGAATGTTTGCATAAATAGCAGCTGCTGCATATTCATTTAATTCATCTTTCTTGGCTATTCCTTTTCCTTTCAAATAATTATATCCTTTATCTATATCACTTAATATCTGTTCATAGACCTCACTTACAGGAACACGATTCAATTTGGTTTCAGATTCAGTATAAATAGGAATACCTAATTTATCTTTATTCCATTCATAAGGTTGCTGGTACATGTTTATTAACCAAAAATAGCAGTAAGCACGTATGGTGTAACTTTGTCCCAACATCTTCTCAACACTCTCATCACCGCTATCCGCTTGTTCTTTCAGACCGCTGATTACTTCATTTGCACCACTGATTACAGCATATAATTCTTGCCAATAAGTGGTCGTACGACGATAACTTGAAGCACGGTTGTCAAGCAGATAATCATATACGAAGAAGTGTGAAGTCATATATGCCATATCATCTCCCATCAAGTCTGTAGCCAATTCAAATGCCTTTAATCCGAAATCATCATGACTTTGCTGTGCTTCCGGAGAAAACATATTTTTGTAATATCCTGTAATATATGCTTGAATAGCTGTAGGATCTTTATCAAGCAAATCTTTAATTTGGTCTTCTGATGCATTTTCTGAAGGTTCCTTGTCCAAAAAGTCATCGCTACAAGATCCCATCATAAACGCTGCAGCCAATATTGCTAAATATTTTGTATATTTCATAATTCTATTCTTTTAAAAGTTCAAATTAATGCCGAATGATAAAGTACGAATCGCAGAATAATTAGCAGCCGAATATCCATAAGCATATTGGCGTGGGTCCATACCTTTACGTTTAGAGAATAAAGCTACATTATCGGCAGATACGTAAATACGTGCACTGCTTGCTGATATTGCTTTCATCCATTCTTTCGGAAAAGTATATCCTAATGAAATGTTACGGATGTTAAAGAATGATGCATTTATCAAGAAACGTGAAGATTGGCTATTACTATTTTGTGCACCATCCATTATAGGCACATTTGTATTTTTATTTTCCGGAGTCCAAGCATTCAAGATATCCTTGTGCCAGTTACTGCCAATATTGCTTCCCGCATGCATGAAAGAAGAATACATGCTGTCATATATCTTTCCACCAATTTGAAAGTTTGTAGCTATAGAAAGATCGATTCCTTTGTATGCAAAATCAGTTGAAAAACCTCCTTGGAAATCGGGCAAAGTAGAACCTAATTCATATTTGCTTGCCTGAGTATAGTCTTCGGTTACGGTCCTTCCAGTCACTTTGCCATTAGCATCTTTCTCATCCATATACCATTGTGCTGCTCCTGTTTCTGGATTAACACCTGCGTATTCATAGGTATAAAGATCATAAATAGACCCTCCTTCCATTAAGCGGAACAAAGAAGCAGTACCATGAATAATTCCATTCTCTCTTTTGTCTTCTGGAAGATTCAAAATCTTATTGCTATAATGTGTACCGTTAAAAGATAAATTCCATATAAAATCTTTTGTTTGAATTGGGGTGGCAGAAATAGTAAATTCAATCCCCTTATTCTGCATATCCAACAGGTTCATTGGAACGTAAGAAATTCCAGAAGAAATAGGATAAGGCATATTGTACAACATATCCGAAGTCTTCTTCAAGAAATATTCAGTTTCTAGTTTCAAACGGTTATTAAGAAAAGCAGCTTCCAAACCGATATTTAAATTTTTGCTTTTTTCCCAAGTCAAATCTTTATTTCCACGATAAGTTTCGACTACAGAGAAATCTCCGTTATTATTGGTTACAGAATATTGCTTCAGATATGGTTGATAGACTACATAACCATTTATATCAAGAATTCCATCATTACCTTGTGTTCCATAACTTGCTTTTAGTTTAAGATTAGACAACCATTCCACATCTTTCAAAAACTCTTCCTGTGTTAATCTCCAAGAACCTCCGACAGACCAAAAAGTACCACGGCGGTGATCAGGATGGAATTTGGACGATTCATCTGAACGAATACTTGCAGATAGATAATATTTGTTATCAAAATCATAGTTTACACGACCAAAGAAACTTTCCATACTATGTTCTTGTGTATATGAATTCATATCACTCATAGTTATGGCATTGTTGAACTCAGGATTTCCAATAGTATAAAAATTGTATTTATGAGTATACTGATATTTCAGTGTATATGAATAAGATTCGTGACCAGCCATTATGTCAATATTATGATGACCAAATGCTTTACTATAGGTTAAAAGTTGATTTGCTGTAAACGATTCAATACGTTGATTATATTTATAAGTACGACCATTCACATTAGCAGCATCCCCATATAACTGATTCATGTGATCTGTACGGATTTGATTCATTAAATCATAACCAATGTTAGCAGTCGCTTTTAAACCATCAATAATATTAATGTTAATAGTACCACGGCCATTAAAATTGTCATTCAAAGTCTGATGCACATCCAACCCAGAATTAGCTGCAACATTTTGATTACTGAAACCGCCCATACGTGTACTGTATGTACCATCACCAAAATCATAAACAGTGTTGCCTTCTTCGTCATATATGCGATTTCCGTTTTCGTCATACGCATATACAGGATAAATAGGAGCGATTTGCTGAGTGAACATAAAAGCATTAGAGTAATTAGACAAACTAGCATTTTGTGACTGGCCTGCATTTTTTTCCGCTCTTGCGTAAGCCAAATTACCATTGATATCAATAAACTTATTTACAGTATGATTAATATTGGCACGTGCTGAAATACGTTCAAAGTCAGTATGTCTTAAGATTCCTTCATCTTTCAAATATCCCAATGATAAAAAATGAGTTGTCTTAGCGTTACCACCTTGCAGGCTCAAATTATATTCCTGACGCATACCATTATGTAATGCGGCATCAGCCCAATCGTCATTATGGCGTAGAGCCGCAGAACTAACTACGCCATCTGCTGAAACCATGGCATTATTAGCTACACCGATGAATGGATTGTATCCAATGCTACCTATTAATTCTTCGGAAGCTTCTGCACCTGTAGATTGATTTTTTAAAGTATTCCAGGCTGTTAGTACGTATTCTCTTTGATCTTTCATGATATCATATTCTGGAACACCACGAGTATTTACTCCCCAGCGTGCATCAAGAGTAACTTTGGATTTATCTACCATACCTTTTTTAGTAGTAATCATCACAACACCATTTGCTGCACGTGAGCCATAAAGGGCTGCAGATGCAGCATCTTTTAATATAGACATACTTTCAATATCGGCAGGATTTAATGCATTAACCGACTCTTCGTCATAAGGCATACCATCAACTACGTATAAAGGAGCCGATGATGCGCTAAAAGAGCCAATACCACGGATTCTTATTTTAGCATTTTCTCCAGGCTGCCCACTGGTATTGATTACTTGTACACCTGCTGCTGCACCTTCCAAGGCTTTAGATACTGAAGAAACCTGCATTTTTGCTATTTTTTCTCCACTAACAGCAGTCGCTGATCCTGTAAAAGATGACTTTTTCGCAGTACCATAAGCTACAACCACTACATCGTCAAGCATCTCTGTATCAGATTTTAAAATGATGCTAACATTCTGTTTAATAGAAACCTCTTGACTAGCCATTCCGATAAAGGAAACTACCAAAGTCTTTGCGGAACTTGGAACATTTGA
>DXLM01000096.1 GCA_019414725.1 Bacteroides sp. | reverse complement strand
CCACAGATAAATTTTCTGAGCAAAAACTATTAGAAATTACTTTTCTTTTCTACAAAAATTATTTCTTTTGTTACAGGGTGAACAAACTCTAGACTTTCAGCATGTAAATAAAGTCTGTCTGCTTTTTGTCCGTAGAGTTCATCTCCTCGTATAGGACAATGTAATCCTTCCGGATGGGCGGCATGTACTCTTAATTGGTGTGTCCGTCCTGTCAATGGATAAAAGGCAATAAGTGTGTTTCCTTCTTGTTCGTTTAAAACCTGATATTGTGTGATAGCGGTTTTTCCATGTTCATGGTCTACTACTTGTCTGGGTCTGTCAAGAGGATCCATACGGAGGGGGAGTATTATGGTTCCTTCTTTAGAAGAAATCTTGCCATCCAATAAGGCAATATATCGTTTCTTTATCATTCTATTCTTGAATTGTGCTTGCAGGTGCTGATGTACTTCTTTGTTTTTGGCTATTAATAACACACCGGAAGTAGCCATATCCAATCGGTGGACTATCAGAGGACCTGTGGTATCTGGATAAAGTATTTTTATATGTTGATAGACAGAGTCTATTTCTCCTTTTCCTGGAACCGAGAGCATTCCTGCTGGTTTGTTGATTACGACTAGGTAATTATCTTCATATACTATCTCTAATGGCATTTCATGATAATGTTTTTTTAACAAGGGATTTTCTTCCACTTCCAGTCCCTGTAACATATGTCCCAGGATAGGTCCGCATTTTCCTTTACATGCAGGATAGTAGTATCCATGATGTCTTATTTCTGCTTTTGGAGAATCTCCCCACCAGAATTCTGCCATAGCAATAGGTTTTAATTGATGCTTATAGGCATATTGGAGTAATTTGGGAGCTGCACATTCACCGGCTCCGGCAGGAGGAAATTTTTGTATAGTTTGTGCAAAAATACGACATAAATCTTTTGTTTCTCCATGGGCGTTTAGTATCTGAAACTGCTCAAACAGCTTTCTTTGTAAAGTGGCAGAACGTTTTTTCCTTTCTATCTTCATCGTTTCTATTTTTGTGATGAAAGTATCGGCTTCTGCTTGTAGTGAAGCGATTTTTTCTTTCCATATTTTTTCCATGCGTTTTAATTCAGCTTTTTGAAACTGGCTTTCACGTATCATTGCAGCTAACTCCTTTGCGTCGGGAATTCCTGTCTTGCGCCGGATTTCTCTGTTTTTTTTAGCGGATTTGAAAAACTCTTTAGCTTCAGTCAATTCCTGCTGGGATTGTATTGTTTCTTTTTCAATTTGTCGGAGTAGATCTATGTAACGAGGGTCGTTCTGTGTCTTTTTAATGCATACATTGATGGCGGATATACGTTTTTCCTCTATTTTGAAGAATCCCTGTGGTTGTAACAAATCATAAATTGGCGGAACGAAGAAAGGATGACAGTTTTTACCAGCTAATGTTCCTGAAAATGCGGCCAAATAACCTATTTTATTCTCGGGTGTTTGTACAATTAGGACACCAAACATTTTTCCTTGTTGCAATTCTTTTTGCCATTGGGATTGACTTGTCAGATAGGCTTGTACTTCTTTAGTCGCTATTATGCAAAGTGGATGAGGGGTATAGTGAAAAGGATAAGTGAACTTATCGGGTAACTTTATAGTGGCAATGGAATTCTTAAAAAAATGTATCATAGTTCGTTTAATATAGTTGCTAATGATTTGTTTTTCTTGTGAGGTCACTATGCGGACAACTCGGAATGGATGATAAAGTTTTTGTTTAATTCCTGTAATACTTCAGTTGACTGCTTTTCAGTCTGTAACGGGAATATAGAGATACATTTAAAGTTAGGATAATATCGCGTTGAGATTTGCGAAGTTCTATTATTTTTATAAGCGTTTCTTTCTCTCTTTTTACCATATAATTCCCTTCTATTTTGTTCGTGTCTACATTGTTTCCTATTTTGAAATCGCTAGTTGTTTTTATGACGGTTGTTTGTTCTTTGTAATCAGATGCCGCAATATGATTTTTTTTCTGTCTAATTTTATTTCCATAGCTACACTTTTATTTTGCGATTTTATATTCTTGGGCAAAGATAGGCATTTTCTTTCCAATAATCTTTTTATGTTGTGCAAATTCACTACAGATACTATTCAACTGTTTTTTTTTCGTATTTTTGCCGCAAATTTATAAGAAAAATTGGATGTTAATTTGTTGTTTTGGATAAAAAGAGAAAATAGATATGAGAAAATTGTTGTGTCCGCAATGCAAAATTGCAGGGTTATACGTTAAAAATGAGAAGAAAGAAAGGTTGTTAGTTTATGTATCGGATGAAGGGGAAGTGGTACCGAGAAATTTGGAAGAGAATATGGAAGGGTTTGATTTAACTATTGTTTATTGTTTGGGGTGTTCATGGAGTGGCTCTCCAAAAAAACTGGTGAAGAGGTAGGTATGAAAGGAAAACTTAAAATCTCATTTATTGGTGATTTTAGACGTGTTCGATAAATTGTTGTTGAATGATAAATTGAACCCTAATTTGCCCATTGATGATTTGCACTTGAATGGGGCTGGATATCGGATATTAGTTTATACTTTGAGAGTGTTTTATGTTAGTAGGGATGAATGAAAATAATTGTTGAATTTAAATATAGGAATAGCGATGAATATTTTATTGGTGAGTAATAGTGACATATGTCGTAGTCGTATGGCACAGAAGATATTATCTTCTTTTGGATATGGGACAAAGATATTTACCTCTGGAGTTCTGCCGGGAAGAGTGGTACCATCTTCAGTGGTAGGGGTGATGGAACAGAATGGATATGATTGCTCTCGTAAGAAAGCTAGTGATGTGGATATATATTGCCATCAACCATGGGACTATGTGATTACTCTTTGTGAAGAAGCAAAGGAAGTGGAGGGTGATTTTAATAAGGAAGTGAAAAACTGGAAGCATTTTTCTTTTGATGACCCGTTTCAGCATATTTATGAGGATGAAACAGAATTGGAACATCGTATTTCCGAACTTTATGAAACGATGTATCGTGAATTATATGAGTTTTATCGGGACGAACTGAGTGAGCAATTATTGCCACGTTGCACTTGTGGGGCTAATACCTATTGTCGATGTGAGTGAACCAGTAATGTCCCATAAGTGTTTGGACATGTTGACGCATCCATTGCGCTTGAAGGTGATTCCTTCTTTTTCCAATAATTCTTTTTGTTTCTGCCAGCTGGGAACTAGTCTTCCTTGGCTGTTTACTACCCGGTGGCAAGGAAGGTCTTCTTCTTTTGGTGCATGAGATAAAGCCTGTCCTACCATTCGTGAATATTGGGGATTACCTATAAGTTGTGCTATTTTTCCGTAAGTAAAAACATTGCCGTAGGGGATTTCTTTTGTAATGCTATATACTTCTTTATAAAACTGTGCTCTGTCCATTCTGTTTATTGATGAATGAAATGCTTGATAGTTGTTATGGGATGAAAAAAAAACATTCGTGGACCAGCATACCGCATTACTTCTTGTATTCGTTTCTTCATTTCTGGTTTATAACAATGTATGGGACAGTTGCGGCAAGTCTTTTTTTGTTCACCGAATGTACAATGCTTTAACCTGTTATGTGCATATTGCAATAACTGCCGACAGGTTGGGCAAAGCTCTTTATTGCCTTCCTTGTACCGACAATAAATTCGGATCATTTGTTCTGCGGTACGCTGTTCTTTTTCAATAATTCTCATCTGTAATGAAGTTTTTGTGTGAATAAAGTGCAAATATAGGACTATTTTTTCTTATTTTTGTATTCAATTAGTGTATAACCTTTAAAATAAAGAGATAATGGATAAAGTTGTTGTTAATTCGTACGAGGATTTTGAGAAGCTGCTAGGACGGCAGATTGGAATTTCCGACTATGTGGAAGTGTCGCAAGACCGAATTAATCTTTTTGCAGATGCTACCTTGGATCATCAGTGGATTCATGTAGATACAGAACGTGCTAAAGTGGAAAGTCCTTATCATAGTACTATTGTACATGGTTACCTGACCCTTTCGTTGCTTCCACATATGTGGAACCAGATTATAGAAGTGAATAATCTGAAAATGATGATCAACTATGGTATGGACAAGATGAAATTTGGACAGGCTGTCCTAGCAGGTCAGAGTATCCGTATGGTAGCAAGTCTTCATTCTTTACAGAACTTGCGTGGCGTAGCCAAGGCTGAAATTAAATTTACAATTGAGATAAAAGACCAACCGAAGAAGGCACTTGAAGGCATCGCTATCTTCTTGTATTATTTCAATTGATTTTATGAGAAATAATCTCCGAAGAAGAATAAGGTGTATTTTTATCGTTCTTGGATAAATGTTTTACCCAAGAACGATTGCTTTGTTTTGATTTTTTTAGACATGTATATATCCTTTGGGGGAAGTTAGGGATTAACAAAATTAATGATGAAATAGAATAGGCATTTGAGATTGTGTAAAAATGAAAAACTTATTTTAGGTTGCTTTTCTCTAAGTAATAACACAAATGATCATATATTTTGTCATCATAGCTAACTTCGGCTTGATGGAGAATGCCTTCGTATGTAAACCCCATTTTCTCCAAAACACGTTGTGAACGTTTGTTTTGAGGATAACAATTTGCACTGATCAAGGTTAATCCTAGTTTGTTGAAGCCATAGTCCAAGACAGCACAGACGGCTTCAGACATATATCCTTTTCCCCATTGGGCTTCATCTAACCAATAACCTATCATTCCGGCATTTGAATTCTCTCTCTTTGGGTCTGGTAGAATTCCTATAGCTCCTATCAGAAGCCGGTCTTCCTTTCTAGTGATGGCCCATGTGTCTTTTTGTGGTATAAATATTGTTTGAAGAATTTTCAGAGATTCTTCCAGTGTGTCATGAGGTTTCCAACCAGCATTATTTCCTAGGTTGGGATTCTGGCAACAGTTAAAAACAGCTTCCGTATCATTCTCTGTAAAAGGACGTAAAATAAGTCGCTCAGTTTCTATTACATGATTTCCCTCAGGAGGGCATTCCTGCTCTTTTTTGTAAACACACTCTATCCGGTTTCCGTCTGGATCTAGTATCACACTTTCAAAATAGCCATCTCCTGAAATGCGAGGTTCACCTACGATATGGTATCCTTTAGTACGTAGCTGTTCCGTTAGTGATAAGACAGCTTCTTGGCTTTCAAAAGAAAAAGCTAGATGGGTCAATCCCGGTCTGTTTTCTTCTATCGGGATATTTTGCACGTCAATCCTACTCATCAACTCTAATGTAGCACCACTTTCAAATGAAATGAAGTAAGATTCAAAACCTTTTTGGGAATTAATGTATTTTTCATTACTTGTTCCGTTAAAGTAACGAGTATAAAATTCCCTTAGCTTTTCCAGATGAAATGTCCAAATGGCGATATGATGTATTTTCATGAGTGATTATTTATTCATTATAGATATTTTCTTTAGTTCGTTTTATTCTAAATAAATCATCTTTTTGGTCATTCCACCATCGATGATGATATTTTGTCCATTGATGAAGTCGTTCTCTTCTTGACATAAAAATAAACACATACGTGCTATGTCTTCTGGTTTGCCTACTCGTCTTGATGGATGTTGGGCATGATCTTCTGGGCGTAGCTGTTCGTAATCATTGGTCTGAATCCATCCCGGCGAAATACAGTTTACGGTGATATGAAAGTCGGCAAGGGATAAAGCAAGTGCATGGGTCAGTGAATAGATTCCTCCTTTGGAAGCCGCATAGCTTTCGCTTCCCGGTTCGCTCATTAAATAACGGGTGGAACAGATATTGATAATTCTGCCATACGGGTGATTTTCTGCTTGGGATTTGCGATGCAAAGCTAATGTGCGTGAGGTGATAAATACAGGTCGCAGATTGATGGACAAAATTTTATCAAAATCTTCCACGCTGGTTTCCGTGATGGGAGAAAATTCGCTTATTCCGGCATTGTTAATAATGATGTCCATATCCCCCCACTTTTCAAAAAGCTCGTGCATACAGTTCTCAAGGGATTCTTTATTACTTACATCGGCATGATAAAAAATTGCTCCGGTCTCTTTGGCTGTCTGTATTCCTAAATCCTCATTTTTGTCACAAAAGGCGACTTGGTATTGTGAGTTGCAGAAAGCTTTCACAATGTTTCTCCCTATGCCATCGGCACCTCCTGTGATGAATGCTTTTCTAGGAAGTTTGATTGTATTGTCTGTCAGGTCCTTTGGTTGAGGCTTGACGGAAATCGTTTTCTTCTTTCCTTGTTTACGTTTTTTTTCCCATGCAGCCTTTCGGGCTTCATATTGTTCGTATTGCCTTTCTATATAATTGTCTGCCATAAGTTTTGAAATATATTTATCGGAATGTTATTCTATTGTTTACCATAAAATTAACAGCTCCATATATTATTATTCCAATAAATTGTGCTGTAAATTCTTTGATTCCTATTGCTTCTATCATCAGTATCACAAAAAGAAGTTGTATGCCATAGGCAATACCAAAAGCGGTACAAAAGAGCATTATTTGTTGCCAAAGACTGTTTTGGGGATTGCTGGAAGGAAAAATCCAATATTTGCTCCATATAAAATTATGGGTTTGAGCGATGAGATATGCCATAATATTTGCTACTATATATTTTCCTTTGAATGAGAAGTAACTTATCACAATCCATATCACTAACATGGTAATAAGGTAATTTAAGGTTCCTATTGTAGCAAAACGAACTAAACGTACTGATGCTTTCATCCTCTTTTTATTGGTTTGTTTTATATGGTGAATTTGGGTACAAAAATACTAAAAATATGTGATTTTAATGCTTGTATAATAAAAAAGAAGCCTACTCATCTTAGTTTCTGTTTTAATGTTGTTCAGCATTTTTTGAAGGAAAATTTAAACTGGCTTTTTTCAGTTTTGTCCTGAATTTGAAGTTCAATTGTAATAGAGGTGGACTTTTTTAGGGGAAAGATGGGAAGAAACGCTGAAAAGCATGGTGGAAATCCGCAGAAAGTGTTGATGCAAATATGTTGATTTTATGACAATCGGACAATATATAAGGCACACTTTTATATCATGCAAAATAATAGCATGTTATAGATGTACCTTATAAACTGTCTGATTGTAAATATTCAAAATCTGTGATTAATGAATTTCGATGATTCTGTTCACTTTGGCTTTTTCTTCAGGAGTGCGTTTAGGCAAATCAATGGTCAGAACACCATTGCTGGCATTGGCGCTGATTTTTTCCTTAACCACATCTTCAGGAAGAATCAAAGCTTGTTCGAACTTAGAGTAAGAAAATTCACGACGTAAATATCTTCTGTTGTGATGGTCGTCCTCTTTTGTTTCATTCTTTTTCTCCATTGAGATCACTAGTTCGTTGTTTTCGCTGATGTGGATATTGAAATCTTCTTTAGTCATACCCGGAGCAGCAACCTCTACTTTATAATCTTTGTCACTTTCAATGACATTAATTGCAGGGGCAGTAGCGTTGGCTCTTGTCAACCATTCATTATCAAAGAAATCGTTGAAAATACTTGGTAACCAATTCTGATTGTTATACTTTCTAGTCGGCGTCATAATTATAATCTCCTATATTTTAAATTGTTACTAGACTGCTTTTTGATTTTTTTTATCTTGTCGTTTTTGGCAATACACTGATGTTCTTGCAAAGTATATGCCTGATGGCAAAATGTCAGCCGGAAATGAAATGAATTTAAATCTGTGAAGATAATTTTAATGAATATCGAGATGTGTTTAAACCTTTGTAAAATTTGTTTGCAGTTGAGAAGCAAGGTAAAGTGATAAAGAAAGCCATTTTGTCAGCAAATGGTGGCTGTTGTTTATGTTTGTATATTATCTTTGCGTCGTTTTATAAAGATAACCATTAAAGAAGAAAAGGAAATATTATGTTGGCATATACTTATATTAAACAGGGAAAATTTGAATTGATAGAGAAACCGAAGCCTGAGTTGAGAGACTCGCGTGATGCTATTGTGCGCGTCACTCTTGGGAGTATTTGTACCAGTGACTTGCATATTAAACATGGTGGTGTGCCACGTGCTGTTCCCGGAATAACAGTGGGGCATGAAATGGTGGGTATTGTGGAGCAGACAGGACGTGATGTTAAATTAGTCAAACCAGGCGATCGAGTTACCGTCAATGTGGAAACCTTTTGTGGAGAATGTTTTTTTTGCCGGCATGGATATGTGAATAATTGTGCTGATCCTAATGGGGGATGGGCCTTGGGATGTCGGATTGATGGGGGGCAGACGGAGTATGTTCGCGTACCTTATGCTGATCAAGGCTTGAATCTCATTCCCGATTCCGTGAGTGATGAGCAAGCTTTGTTTGTAGGAGATATCCTTGCTACAGGATTTTGGGCTGCTCGCATTTCGGAGATTACCGAAGAAGACACGGTGCTTATCATTGGTGCGGGACCTACGGGAATCTGTACTTTGCTTTGTGTGATGCTGAGAAAGCCGCAGCGCATTGTTGTTTGTGAACAATCCTCTGAAAGAATTCGGTTTGTTAGGGAACATTATCCGCAGGTAGAAGTTGTCACTCCAGAAGAATGTAAGGAATTTGTATTGCAAAGTAGTCCACACGGTGGTGCGGATGTAGTTTTTGAAGTGGCAGGAGGGGAGGATACATTTCGCTTGGCATGGGAATGTGCGCGCCCTAATGCTGTCGTTATTTTGGTGGCTCTTTATGACCGTCCTCAGATTCTTCCTTTGCCGGATATGTATGGAAAGAATCTAACCTTCAAAACTGGTGGCGTAGATGGTTGCGATTGTGCTGAGATACTTCGCTTGATAGAGATGGGAAAAATAGATACCACTCCACTAATTACACATCGTTTCCCGCTAGATCAGATAGAAACGGCTTACCGGATTTTTGAGAACCGACAAGATGGAGTGATAAAAGTAGCTGTGACAATGGAGGCTGGAATGTAGATTAAAAGCAATGAAATAGCATAATATAAGAGTGTATGCCTATTATTGAAATATCATCATTGACACATCCCGGAGTGGATGTTTTCTGCATGTTGACGGAAACTCAGTTACGTCAGCGTATGGAACCTGGGAAAGGGGTGTTTATAGCCGAAAGCCCCAATGTCATTAGTAGGGCTTTGGATGCAGCATATGAACCTCTTGCTCTTATGTGTGAGCGTAAGCATATCTCTGGCAGTGCTGCTCACATTATCAAGCGTTGTGGTGATGTGCCCGTTTATACGGGTGATAGAGAGTTGTTGGCTACGTTGACTGGCTATGTTCTGACACGTGGTGTATTATGTGCTATGCGTCGTCCGGTGTTGCCCTCTATGGAAGAGATCTGCCGGGATACCCGGCGGATTGTAGTCATTGACGGTGTGGTGGACACTACCAATATCGGGGCGATATTCCGTTCGGCAGCTGCTCTTGGGATAGATGCTGTTTTGTTGACACGCAATTCTTGCGATCCGTTGAATTGCCGTGCGGTAAGGGTGTCTATGGGTTCGGTGTTCTTGGTTCCATGGACATGGTTGAATGGTACGATTGGCGATTTGAACAAGTTTGGTTTCCGTACTGCTGCCATGGCGTTGACTGATGATTCTATCTCTATAGATCATCCCATATTGGCGGCTGAACCTCGGTTGGCTATTGTGATGGGAACAGAAGGGGATGGGCTTCCTTACAAGACAATTGCTGAAGCTGATTATGTAGTCCGTATCCCTATGGCACATGGAGTGGATTCGCTCAATGTGGCTGCAGCAGCTGCTGTTGCCTTTTGGCAACTCCGGATTACAGACC
>DXLM01000095.1 GCA_019414725.1 Bacteroides sp. | reverse complement strand
AAAAGGATAAGTATATCTTGGAGTTGTTCCAGACATCTCCTAAGGAGGCTTTTCGTTTATTATTTGATGCTTATCACATGAAATTATGTATATATGCGGTGCAGCTGACCGATTCTTTTGAGATGGCTGAAGATATTGTGCAGGATTTCTTTATCTATTTTTGGGAGAAGAAATATTATTTGAAAATAAATCAGAATCTTCGTTATTATCTTTATTTGTCTGTGCGGAATGCGGCCATCAATGCTTTGCAGAAAAACAACATGTTGTCTATGGAAGAACTCTCAGGCATTGATATGGGTATTCCTGAAGAGTCTATAGATGAAGAGGAGCAAGAGGAACGAAATAAGTTATTATTGGAAAAACTACAAAAATTACCTCATCAGGAATTACAAGTGGTGAGAGCTGTCATTATGGAAAATAAGAAATATAAAGAAGCTGCTGAGGAACTTCATATTTCTGTGAATACCCTAAAAACTCATCTGACAAGAGCATTGAAACAATTAAGAAAAGAATACAATCTGCACTCACTGTTTTACTAAAATTAAATTTTTCTTCTTTTTCTGTCACCCATTTATTAATTTGGACTCTCTTTTATTAAAAGAAAGTAATCAATGAACAAAGAGAATCCAAAAAAGAACAAAAAGTCTTTTGAATATTATATAGCGCAGCGAAAAGAAGAATTTCGTTGTCAATATGATCATGAACGTTCATGGGAAAACCTGCAATATAAGCTTCAAAAAAGAAAGAATCACCGTCTCAGTTTATATTGTGTTGCAGCTTCGGCAGCTTTTCTTTTTCTTATTTTAGGAGTCAGTCACATATTCTCTCTTCACAATAACACACAAAACAAGGAGGCCGTAGTGGCTGCTGTGGTTTCATTTCCGGAAACAGGCAGCCGCAAGGCTATCCTTACTTTAGAGAATGGAGAAAAAGTGGATCTGTCTGTTAAAAAGGGTACGATTTCTAATGCAAATTCTACTGTAATCAATAATAATGCTAATCAATTATTGACTTATAGAAAAGTGGAAGAGGTTTCTTCAACTCCTCAGATTAATACATTGGCTATTCCAAGAGGAGGGGAATATCAGTTGATTTTATCGGATGGAACAAGGATATGGATGAATGCTGAAAGTCTTTTGCGTTATCCAACTTCTTTCATTGGAGAAAAAAGAGAAGTTTTCCTAGAAGGGGAAGCTTTTTTTGAAGTGGCGAAAGATGCTAAGCACCCCTTTATAGTTCATACAAACAGACATTCGGTGGAGGTACTTGGTACAAGTTTTAATATATCTGCTTATCCTGATTATAAGGTATATACGACTCTTGCAGAAGGGCGTATCAAAGTAAGTACAGCTAAAGTTTCGGTTGTGTTAAATCCTGACCAACAAGCGGTTATTGAACCGGATAATGATGATATAGTGACACGTGATGTGCCTGCGTATCTATTTACTTCCTGGGCGAAAGGAAATTATGAGTTTCGTAATACGTCTTTGTCTGAAATTGTTGCCCAACTGTCACGGTGGTATAATGTAGATATCTATTTTAAAAATGAATCTTTGAAAGATAAAAGATTTGCAGGTATCATTTTCAGGGATGAAGAGTTGAATTTTGCTATTGAAGTGATTGAGAGAGTGTCTAATGTACATTTTACTCGCGAAGAAGAAACGATTTACATTGAAGATAAACATGAATGAGAAAGCAAAATGATAGGAGAGAATTGACTTTTTTAAATAATAAATCAACAAACAATTATGAGTACAAAACTTTTGAGCGAAACTATCTGTCGCAAAGGCCTCATGGTGAAATGCTTTGTTGCATTGATAGTGTTTTGTTGTTCGGTGGGCGAAGCGTTTGCCCAAACGAATACTAAGGTGACTATCAATGTAAACAATGTTTTAATCAGAACAGCCTTGGATCAACTGCAAAGGGAAGCAAAGATCCATTTTGTTTACGATGAAGAAAATATTGATTCAGGAAAACGGGTAAGTTTATCTTATACCGAAACTCCTTTGAATGCAGTTTTGGACGATTTTTGTAAACAAACTTCGTTACGATATGAAGTAAAAAGAAATTTAATTCTTATCTTACCTTCAAAGGCTGAGAAAACAACCGGAAAACATGAGCCTTTTTATATGACAGGTGTAGTTACGGATGAAACCGGAGAAAGTATTATTGGGGCTACCATTATGATTGGAGGTACAAGTCAGGGTACTGTAACCGATATAGACGGTCGGTATAGTTTGCAGGTTACTCCTGGTGATTTAGTGTCATTTACTTTTGTTGGAATGGCAGATAAAGTAGTCAAGGTACAAGCTGGTAAGAAAGTAGTGAATGTGAAAATGGAAACTAATGCCACTGCATTGGCTGATGTTGTAGTAACTGGCTATCAGACTTTGTCCAAAGAACGGGCAACAGGATCTTATTCTGTGATTTCAGAGAAAAGCACGAAGGGTAAACTGGAAACGGATGTGTTGTCACGTATTGAAGGACTGGTAGCGGGTATAAATAAAACTTCCAGTAACAGTAATGATGTTGTTATTCGTGGTATTACTACTTATATGGGAAATACAAAGCCATTGTATGTAGTTGATGGTATGCCTTATGAAGGTGATTTAGCATCAATAAATCCGACAGATGTACAAAATATAACGGTATTGAAAGATGCTGCTGCAAGTTCTATTTATGGTGCCCGTGCAGCTAATGGTGTAATTGTTATTACAACTAAACGCGGACAGGAAGGTAAAACTAAAGTAAGTTATAATGGTAGTATTAAGTTGTCTCCAAAACCGGATTTTGATTATTTGAATTTGATGAGTAGTTCCGAGCTGGTAGATATGCAGATTGAAGGGTTTGATTATTATCATACGGCTTATGAGAATTTGAATAAGCGTCAAGCTGTAAATCAGGTAGTTGACTTATTGTATCAGCATGAACGAGGTCAGCTGACAGATAGTCAATTGGCAGATGCTCTGTTACCTTATCGTACAAATGATAATCGTAAACAAATAGAAGATGAATTTGCGCGTGTAGGTATTGTTCATCAACATAATTTAGCTATTTCTGGTGGTTCTAATAAAAATAGATACATGGCTACTGTTAATTATATGGGTGATTATGGTAATCAAAAGTATCAAAGTAAAGATCGTATAGGATTTAGCCTAAAAGATGATGTGGATTTTTTTGATTGGTTATCGGCTGATTTTGGAGTTACAGGAAGCTTTTATCGTTCAAAGGGTGATAATGGAGCAGGTAGTTATAGCAGCTTGATGAGTAGTTATCCTAGTTATTATATGTTAAGGGATTTACAGGGTAATCCACTTAATTTTCAACGTACTAAATCAGATTATGAATTGCAACGTTTGCAAAGTATAGGTTTGATGGATGAAACATATAGTCCGATAAAGAATCGTGCAGAAGAAAGCTATCATAATAATTCCAATTATTATCGTTTGCATGCAGGATTGAAATTTAAACTTCTGGAAGGCCTTAATATTGATCTAAAATATCAGACAGAAGGTACTTATGATAAGAATCGTACTTTATATAGTAATATGTCATATACAGTGCGTAATATGATAAATGATGCAGCTCAATATGATGCGGCAACAGGAAGCCTTACACTGAATGTTCCTAAAGGTGGTCAATTGGATGAAAGCCGTTATGAATCTTATTCATATACAATGCGTGCTCAAGTGAACTTTAATCGTATATTTGGAAAACATGCTATATCTGCGTTGGGCGGTGCTGAACGTCGGTTGGTGCGTCGTACTGGTGCGCAGAATTATTATATGGGATATGATGATAATAGCTTGGGAGTAAAACCTATAAATCCGTTAGCAATGTCTCCTATTAATGGTACTGAAGCTTTGTTGGGGTCGTTTAATTGGGTCTATGGTGAATATAATGCATTGACTCATACAGAAGACCGATATGTTTCTTTTTATGCTAATGGTTCATATACCTTTGACGAACGTTATTCATTAACTGGAAGTATTCGTATCGATCAATCTAATTTATTTGGTACTGATCCTAAATATCAGTATCGTCCGTTGTGGTCCGTTGGTGGTAGTTGGCAGATAGCTAATGAGCCTTTTATGGAAGATTGTATGTGGTTGAATCGTTTGAATTTGCGTATGACTTATGGTGTGGGTGGTAATGTTCCTAAGGATGCAGGGCCGTATATGACTGTGGTTGATAGCGGATATAATGAATGGGTTGGAGATTTTGGTTCGTATATACAGAATCCACCCAACTCTCAACTTCGTTGGGAGAAAACGGCTTCTACCAATGTCGGGATTGATTTTTCAGCATTCAATTCTCGTTTAAGCGGTAGTATTGATTATTATTATAAGAAAACTACGGATTTATTAGGAAATCGTAATGCGGATCCGACGTTGGGTTGGGCAAGTCTATTGCAAAATTATGGCTCGATGTTTAATAGAGGTGTAGAATTGTCATTACAGAGTGTAAATATTCAAAATAAGAATTTTACTTGGGGAACAAATTTAATGTTTAGTTATAATAAAAATGAATTGACAAATTTAGAAGGTACAAAAGAAACGGTTTTTTATTATAGTGCATATAATGTAGCAGCTGTTGGTTATCCTATTAATAGTGTCTTTAGTTATCGTTATGCAGGACTTGATCCGACAAATGGGAATGTGTTGGTGTATAATAAAGAAGGAGAAAAAGTTTCAAAAGTAAGTTCTATTGATGATATGGTATATTCTGGAACTCGTACTCCAAAGTATACGGCATCATTGAAAAATTTCTTCTCTTATCGTGATTTTGATTTTTCATTTATGTTTGTATATTATGGCGGGCATGTGTTACGTGATGTTGTAGCTGGATATATGGGTGGTGCACCAAGTGCGAATCTTACTCGTAAGGCTTTAAACCATTGGAGGAAACCGGGGGATGAAAATATTCCGGGAGTAGCTCCGTCTTTTAATAGGAATATTTATTATACAGATGCGCAGGCATGGTATTCGGCAGACATCCATGTAAAAAAGGCAGATTATATTAAATTGAGAGATATCTCACTGAGTTACAATTTGCCAAAGAATTGGTTGAGGAAATATTTTATAGAATCGGCTGCTGTGACTTGTCAAATTAGTAATGTGTGGTGGTGGGCTGCTAACGGAGATATTGATCCGGAAGCGTATACTACATCGGGATATGGATGGGGAGCATTGACTCTTCCGAATCCTACTACTTATACAATTGGTTTGTCTCTTAATTTTTAAACGATTGAATAGATAAATATGAAATTATATAAATTTTTACTTTGTGTATGTTTGGCGTTACCTGTAATGTCATGTGATGATTATTTGGATATACAACCTAAAGGGATTGTAATTCCGGAAAAGAGTGAAGACTATGAACGTTTATTGAATTATGCTCAATTGCTAAAGGCTTCTGAATCATATCCTAACTTTATGACAGATGATGTTTTCATGCCTTATGAAGATGATATGACTGGAGGATTTGTTTCTCTGGAGTTGCCGAAGCAGCATTTATATGCGTTTAATAGTGAAATCTTTGGAGAAGGAGAGAGTGACGGTCTTTGGGAATACTCTTATAATCGTATTTATTATTATAACGTAGTTATTGATGATATAATGGGGGCTACTCAAGATACTGAAGAACATAAAAAGCAATTGAGGGCTGAAGCATTGGTTGGGCGTGCTTTTGAGTATTTGACTTTGGTTAATGCTTATGCTAACCATTACGATCCGTCGACTGCTGCTACAGATCCTGGCGTTCCATTGATGTTGGATAAAAATATCAATAAAACAAATTTGCAGCGCGCTACAGTGCAGGAAGTATATGATCAAATTAAGGCGGATCTGGATGAGGCTGCTCCTAATTTACCGGAAAAACCGGTGTTGAATGCCTATCGTGCATCTAAGCCGGTGGGGTATGGGATGTTGGCACGTATGTATCTTTATATGGGAGATTACAAAAAAGCTTTGGAGAATGCGGTGATCTCATTACAGAATAATTCAACTTTGATGAGTCTTTTCCCGTATAAAGTAGTGGATCGTGATAAATATATTGGTAGGATTGATGTTCCGGATGGAGATGAGAATCCGGAAAATATTTATATTCGTTTGGCCCCCTGGACTTTTGGATTTAGTGCTACTGCATATGCTTCTGAAGAATTGGCTTCTTTGTATGATCAGGAAAAGGATCAGCGTTATCTGTTGTATTTTACGAAATATTTAGGTGGGATAGATTTGGATTATCCTCTTTGGGCGCCTTATATTTATGCCAACATGGCTATGTCTACCCCGGAAATGTATCTGATAGCAGCAGAGTGTGAAGCTCGTATAGGTAGTAAAGACAAAGCTATGGAATATATTAACACCTTGCGTGATAATCGTATTATTGATAATGTCCCTTTGGTTGCAAGTGATAACAAGGATGCATTGGTAAAAGTCTTGGAGGAAAGAAGACGGGAAATGCCTATGCTTGGCTGTACCCGCTTGATTGACTTGAAACGTTTGAATCGTGAACCTGAATTCGCAAAGACTATTGTGCATGAGGTGAATGGTGTAGAGTACAGATTGGAGCCCAATAGTCCTAAATATATTTTGCCTATTCCACCCTCTGTACTTCGTTTTAATCCTGATATGATTCCTAACATAAGATAAAAGATATTTTAATGAAAAAACTAACGATTATGATGGCAACAGCAGCATTATGCTGTTGCCTGGGTTCCTGTAACAGTGGAACTAAGCAAGAATTGGCGAATACGGTTCATTTGAAAGGCCAGTTGCTTGATATGGGTAGCCAGAATGTGCGTATGAGATTTGACGGAGCAGCATCTATGCTAGGTGACAGCCGGGATATTTTGTTGAAAACGGATGCTGCCGGTTATTTTGATACTACTTTTGTACTTAAAGAGCCGACATATTATACTATCAGCCGCAACACATTGTATCTTACTCCAGGAGATGACATGACTATCAAAGTAACTCAGACAAATACAGAAGCGGAATTCTCGGGAATCGGAGCCGAAGCCAATAATTACATGAAGTTCCGTCTTTTTCCGAAAGGTGGTTCTTATCTGGAAGCCGGTGGTAACTTGCGTGGAGATTTTGTATCCACTAAAGCGTTGGTTGACAGCTTGGCCGCTATACGTATGCATACATTGGATACGTTAAGTAATGTGTCTGATGCATTTAAAAAGCTGGAAACAGCACGGATCAAAGCGGATATTATTAATAGTTATATCTGTTATGCAAGTTATTCAAGGATGTTTGCCGGAGTGAAGACGGAAGAAGAGATGCGGGCTAAATGGAATGAATTTAATGTTTCATTAACTCAGGATGTAACTCCGCTATATAAGGAGATTATGAATGAAGATATGCTGAATGTAGCTGTGGTGCGCGATGTTTTGTCTTATCAGGAAGATTCTACATTGGCTTCTCTTTGGTTTAAGGATATTTCCATTCCTGCGCGTACTACGGAATTATATGCTTGTGCTAAAATAGTCGATAATCTGAGAAATGAAGCTTCTGAACAGACTGTGAACGAGGCGAAGGCATTTTTGCAAACAGTGAAGAATGCTGATTTTGCAACAGAAATTGAAGGAAAGATTGTTCAAGCTTCCAAGTTGCTTCCCGGACAACCTGCCATTGATTTTGAGATGTTGGATGTGGAGGGTAATGTGAAGCATCTTGCAGATTTTAAGGGTAAGGTGATTTATATTGATTTATGGGCGACCTGGTGTGGGCCTTGCATTCAGGAATCTCCGGCATTTGAGGCTTTAGGTAAGAAATATGTGGGTAAGGATATCGTTTTTCTTCCGGTTTCTACAGATACTACAACGAAACCTTGGTTAAGGTATTTGGATGGACATAAGAAAGAATTGACTCAATATCATTCCAATGATGTTGCTTTAAAAGAAAGTTGGGCTATCATGTATATTCCTCGTTTTATTTTGATTGACAAGGATTTCAATATTGTGAATGCATACGCTCCACGTCCGTCAAGTGAAGAGATTGGTACTTTGATTGATTCTGTTCTTAATAAATAGTAAATTTATGATTTATAAAAAATATCTATTATTAGGCGTTTCTTTATGCATGTTAAATGCTTGCAATGAGTCTAAGTCTGTGTCTTTAGAGGGTAGTCTTGATGGAATCCAGGCTGATTCTATCTATTTATATCAAGTAGACAATGAGCATTATGGTAGTGTGAAACTGATTAAATCTATTGCTGTTACCGATGGTAGGTTTGCTTATCCCACTGATTCTGTACAAGCCGGTCTTTATTGTTTCTCTTTGCAGAATATGGAGCGTGGAGAGTATTTACAGCAATACGCTAATTTGTTTTTGGAACCCAAATCCATGCAGCTTACCTTGGGTAAGGATAAGTATGATCAACTGAGTTTACATGCTACAGGGTCTGCATTGCAGGAGCAATACGAAGCCTTGCAAGAAGCGAAATATGTAGCAGGTAATCGTATGGTTCTCGATTCTTTGGATCATATGTTCTATGAAGCTCGTGAAAAAGGGGATCGTGAGGAAATGGAGCGTATCCGGGAGGTTTCCAGTCCTTATTATGAGAGTGCCTCGGAACAGACCCGTAAACTGATAAATGGGGAAATTGCTAAAAATAAAGGCTCATACTTCGGTTTGTATCTTTATTATACTTATCGCTTCCAAAATCATACTTTTAATACAGTTGAGGAGATTGATGAGGCACGTAACTTCATAGGCAGTTTTGATGAGGCGTCCAGGCAAAGTGGTATATATGTAAAAATGCAAGAAGGTTTGGATAAATTTGCTAGGTGTGCTACCGGTAGCGTTGCTCCTGCTATAACAGGAATTGATTTGAAAGGGAATTCTGTCAGTTTGAACGATTTCAAGGGTAAATATGTTCTAGTCGATTTCTGGTTTGCCGGTTGTAGTTGGTGTCGTAAGGAAACTCCTTATCTGTTGAAGACGTACAATGCTTTCAAAGATAAAGGATTTACTATTTATGGTGTGTCTACAGACCGTCGTGAGGAAGATTGGAAAAAGGCTATTGAAGAAGACAAGAGCTATTGGAATCAGGTTCTGTTGCAGAAAGACGACGTGAAGGATGTGTTGGAATCATACTGTATTGTCGGTTTCCCACATATAATTTTAGTAGATCCGGAAGGTAAAATTGTAGCGAAGGAGTTGCGTGGAGATGATCTTTATAATACCGTCGAAAAGTTTGTAAACGGAGCAAAATAAAGAATTGTGTTTTTTAACTCATAAAGCAGTAGGCTGGGAATGTCCGGTCTACTGTTTTTTCTTTTATGGAATATGGTTTTTTTTGAAGGAATGATATGGTTTTATTATAGGTAGTGATGTTCTGTATTGTATTTATTTTTTAAATAAATCTAATGTGTGACCTGTATTTCTTTAATGTTTTCCTTTTGAAGAACATATTGTCTGTCGGATAAGTTAAAAGTTTACCTTTGCAATATAATCAGAGGATGAGATATTGATCTATAATAAATATTATAAATAAAACGCATAGGTATTGTAAGCGTACAATACTTTTTGGTGGTCTCGTTGGATGCTTGTGTTCAGATTTAAGGCGAGGTCACCTTATTCTCGTAGAGAATTTAGATTTTAATTTGAATGATACTTGCTCGCGATGAGTAGGTATCATTTGTTTTTTAGGGGGGGTATTATGGAAATGGAAAATAGGTAGGTCTTTCTCCAAAACGTTGTTGATTGAATAAAACAAGTAAAAGAAAGAATTTCTCTATGTTAAGATAACAGTTTACTTTAAATTCTTATC
>DXLM01000094.1:1550-10103 GCA_019414725.1 Bacteroides sp. | reverse complement strand
AGACTATTGAACGCTATACGGAAGAATAATAGAGAAGAATCTTATAAGATAAAAAAGAGATACTGTTTTCCTTTGGAGGCAGTTTCTCTTTTTTTGTATACATCCATCTGTTTCTATGTATATTTGATAAAATTGTAACATCTATAATGATACCCATGTAAGATAATATATCTTTCGTCTTTATCGTCTATATCTTTCCGGCTGCTATTCAAGATGTGTGTGGAGCATCAATTGTGCATTATTGCGTATTATTGTGCCAAATCGCGTCAAATCGCGTCATTCCGTCCGGGCTTCTTTCTATATTTGCCATAAATAAAAAAATATTGATATGGCATTACAAACAACCGGATTGGAATTTTTCTACCTGAGTGTAGATTTCTTCGAGAATGATAAAATATTGTTGGTGGAACAAGAGTTGGGCAGTCGGGCTACATTGCTTGTATTGCGCTTGTTGGCACGTATTTACCACAAAGGATATTTTTGCCGTTGGGGAAAGGATGAGTGTCTGCTTTTTACCCGCAGATTGCCCGAAGGTTGTACGGCGGATTATGTACAGCAAGTGGTGGATGCACTATTGGAACGTGGCTTTTTCAGTAAAGTCCAATACGAAAAATTTGGAATTCTTACTTCGGAAAGCATACAGGGACATTACTTTGAGGCGGCACAACGACGGAAGCGTGTAGAGGTGCGGGCTGATTACTTGTTAATAGAGATTTCAAAATACAAGAATTTGTATGTAGACGGCAGTAATGTAGGCATTTCAACGGAAAATGTGGACATGAAAACCGGAAATGTAAACATGAAGTCACAAAGTAAAGCAGAGGAAAGTAAAGCAGAGCAAAAAAAAGAAAAGGACCCCTCCTCTTTTTGTGCTCCAGAAAAGAAGAGGATTTTTGCGGAGAAAGAGACCTTTTCTTCTATTCCTGTAGATGGAAAACGCAGAAATACTTCCGGACTGGTTGAAGCTTTGCAGCAGTGGGGGATAGGAGATGATAATTTATATAAGATAGTGGGTTACTGTGATTATGGTGTGATAGGGCATCCGATATGGAAAATATTAGCTGATATGCGTATGTCAGGTGGAAGGATACATCAACCGTTAGCCTTTATTTGGTCGCGCCTGCGAGTTTGACCGATTAGGGTTTAGTAGATTGATAAATACTGTAATTGTGTAATAAAGAAAACGATTGATAGTTTTATGGTTCATATAAGTAGAAAATAAATAGAATATTAAATAGATAATAGCCTGATTTTTAGAGTGCTGATTATGCTAATGGTAGAGTATAAGTAGAAAGTGACTAAAAAAACATTCATAATATATTGTGTATCAAGTAAAAGAGGGAAATAATATAAGTATGGTGGACTTAATGAGTAGAGGAGAACGGTAAGCATAAGTTCTTTTGGAACTCATTTTATCAATAATATCGCAAAGATATAAAATTTTATTAAAAATAAAAGAATAAGTCTATTATTTTTGTCTATAATATTTTTTATTCATATGTATTGTTTAGTTGTGATAATTGTTATAAATAGAATGTTTGTTTCATTTTGAGTATGAAATGATGTGAAATATATGAAAATTGTCAAGAAAATCATTCTTTTTCTTTGATAATCATTTTCTTCTTCATATATCTTGTTCCACATAAAGCACTCTGTTGTTTTTGTTTCCTTAACTATTTATTCTCCGTATGAAATTACTCTTTTAACAGTTGAATATCTTTGGAACGACTAAGATTTAGGCGTTTTTTATAAGAAATGATTCTTGTACTTTCCTCTTTTATAGAATTAAGTTCCAAAAGAACTTGGATAATGTTTAATTAAAAGAGAGTGAGTATGAAAGAAAAAGTGTTAATGTTACTAGCTTGTCTGTGGTTGGGTATCGGCTTCTCTATGGCTCAAGCGCCTAAAACAGTTGCAGGAGTTGTAACTTCAGCGGATGATGGTGAGCCGATAATAGGTGCGTCTGTTTTAGTGGAAGGAACTACTATGGGAGCGATTACGGATGTGGATGGCAAGTTTGCTATCAATAATGTTCCTGCAGATGCCAAAGCGCTGATTGTTTCTTATCTGGGTATGATCACTCAGCGAGTTGGAATTCAGCGTGGTACTATTACTGTAACAATGAAGTCGGACACAAAAGTGTTGGATGAAGTGGTTGTAACTGCTCAAGGATTGAACCGTAAACAAAAAGCGTTGGGTTATTCTACACAAAAGGTGGCAGGTGAGGATCTAACTATTTCACGACAGACCGATTTGGGTAATGCTATGGCCGGTAAAGTGTCGGGAGCACGTTTTATAGGTGGTGCCAGTTCTGGTTTTGATGCAGGTACTATTATTTTGCGTGGTGCAGGTTCCATTCCTTCTTCGTCCCAGTCGGATAATCCGGCCAATGAACCTATTTATGTGGTAGATGGTGCTATCACCAACAAAAACTCTATCAATATGGATGATGTGGAAAGTATAAACGTATTGAAAGGGCCCGCAGCTACTGCCCTTTATGGTTCGCGTGGTGGTGCAGGTGCTATCATCATAACTACTAAGGCGGGACAAAGCGAGAAAGGGTTGCTTGAAGTAAGTCATACACTGCAGGCCGAGACTTATTATAATCATTTCAATATGCAGAAGTTGTATGGTGGAGGTGGATATGGAGGTACGGAAAAAGGTAACAGGGCTCAGGATATTTATGATTTGTATAGTGGTGATATTCCCGGTTTGCAAGGTGCTTATGTGTACGATTATAATGAGGACACTTCTTGGGGAGCTGCATACGATCCGGCTGTGAAATATGTCACTCCGTTGTCATTAGACGAAACCAGTGGTTATTATGGAAAACCAGCCACTTGGCAACATGGATTGGATTTGAGAGATCTTTATCGGACTGGTGTAACCAATACAACCAACGTTTCGTTTTCAAAGAGTGTGAAAGATTTTAATACCCGTGTTTCTTTCACCAATAGCTATCGTACTGGTGTGCAGCCCAATTCGGACGCTATTCGCCGTTTCTTAGGGTTCAAGACTAATTTCAAACCCACACCGTGGATGAATGTGTCATTGGATTATAAATATACCTATCGTCAGGATCATAATGCTGCCGAAAGTGGATATAACGGTTCACGTACCGTTTTGCAGGAATATACCCAATGGGGACAGACCAATGTCAATTTAAAAGATTATAAGGACTATAAACGTCCGGACGGATCATGGAGGACGTGGAATATCAACAGTGTGAATAACCAAAGTGCTGCATTCCATGATAATCCGTATGCTTTGTTTCATGAATATAATCATCGCACCATTTATCAATGGAATGTATTCAGTGGTGATGTGTCTGTGGACCTTCCTTATAACTTGAAGGCAGGGGTACGCGTAAATGGTAACATACGTGGTTACAAATTGGAACGCGAACGCCCTTCAGGATCTATTAATTTCCGGTCAAATTATCGTCAGGATCAAAGCAGTTTGATTGATTTGACCGTACAAGGACGTTTAACTTGGGGACAATCATTTTTTAAAGATAAACTAACGGTAGACGCAGCTCTTTTTGCAGAAGCACGTGACTATACGTACGATAATTTATATGCATACACCAATACGAATTATGATTTGTCTTTGGACGATTACTATAATTTGGCTGCTTCATCGGGTACTATTGCTTTAGCCTATAATGAGAAAACACATTACAAAGAACGTAGTGTTTATGCCACAGCTACCATGGGATGGGATGATACTTATTTTCTTGACGCTTCTGTTCGTAACGATATGTCTTCCACATTGAGTCCTAATCATAACAGCTATTGGTATGGTGGTCTTTCCGCTTCTGTCCTTGCTCATAAATGGGTGAATGCAGAATGGCTGAACTTCTGGAAACTGCGTGCTAGTGCGGCTCAAGTAGGTACTACGCTCAATGCTTACAATATTTATCCTACTTATTCGCTGGATACCAGTTATGGTTCACATGTTACAATGTATGAACCTTCTTCTCAGAAAAATTATAATATCGAGCCGTCTATTTCCACTTCGTATGAAGTAGGTACGGAATTCCGTTTGTTCAATAATCGCTTATGGGGTGATTTCAACTATTATACCCGGGATGACAAAGATCAGATAATCTCCGTAACCTCTGCTCCGCAGTCGGGGTATTCCACTCGTAAGATGAATGCTGGTTTAATTCGTAATCGGGGTGTTGAATTGAGTTTGGGCGGGATGCCTGTTTCCACTAAGAACTGGAAATGGGAAATGAATTTCAATATAGCGAAGAATAGTAATAAACTGGTGGAACTAGCTGATGGAGTGGATTCTTACTCTATTTATTGGACTTCATTCACAACTCGTTTGTATAATTATGCTATGGTTGGTAAATCGCTTGGTGTGATAACCGGTAATACATGGGAACGTGATGACAATGGCAATATAATTTTCCATGAACTGAGTGCTTCGCAGAAGGCATTGTATGGTGGTGAATATGTACCTACTTACAATCAGAATACACTAGATGAACTGGGTAACTTCCATCCGGATTTCACTGGTGGTTTTAATACTAGTATCAGTTTTAAGAATTTCCGTCTGTCGGCTAATATTGATTTCTCTGTAGGCGGACAGATTGTATCCTATACTAATATGTGGGGTAGCAGTAGCGGTATTCTTGATAAAACAGCTGAACTTAATGACCGTGGCGTCAATGTTCGTGAACCGATAAGCAAAGGTGGTGGTATCCACATGACTGGTGTGGATCAGAATGGCAATAAGGTAGATACCTATGTCAATGCCAAATTATATTATACCACAGCTTCCCGTGTATGGGAAGAATGGGTGTATGACCGTACTTACGTGAAACTTCGTGAAGTGTCATTGTCGTATGTTTTCCCGTCACAGACTTTGAAGAAACTAAATATCGGCCTGAGTCGTGCCAGTGTGGCAATTAATGCTTCCAATCCATGGTTGATCTACTCAGCTTGTCCTAATGTGGATGTGTCTGAAATTGGTATGGGATATTTTGAGGGTGGTAATGCCGCTGCAACCCGTTCGATAGGTTTTACCGTTAATCTTGCTTTTTAAACCATAAAACGAAGAATCATTATGAAATATATTAAATTATTATTTTTATCTCTGAGTTTTGCAGCAACATTCACAGCATGTGATATGACTGACTTTGGCGATATTAACAAAGATCCCAATGAACCGTCGGAGGCTAATACTGGTATGTTGTTTACATACGCTTGTACTTATGTGAAATACTTCTCTATGAACTCAAATTATTATTACCCGTGGACGCAAATGTATCCGGGGTATATGTCCGAGAAAAATAATAATCAGTATGGTGCGTTTGGCGGACCTACTATGAGTACAAGTTCTTATTATCTTTATCCGTTGAAGAACTGCCAGAAGATTATTGACTTTAATAGTGATGAGGCTGAAAGAGGTAAACCTGCCATTGTACAGTTTGGTGATAATGCCAATCAGATTGCGGTTGCACGTACATTGATGGGATTCATCTATATGCACCTTACAGATGCTCTAGGGCCACTTCCTTATACAGAAGCGTTTCAGGCGGGTGAGGAAAATTTTACTCCGGTATTTGATTCACAGGAAACGATTTATGCTAAGTTAGATGCCGATTTGAGGGAAGCGTATAATCAGTTTAATGAAAGTGGTTCGTTGAGCACAGCCGACATCCTGTTCGATGGTGACATTCGTGCATGGAAGAAACTGAATGCTTCTACCCGTATGATGCTTGCTATAAAACTGGCAGATGTGGATCCTGCCGAAGGACGCTCGCGTTTTGCTCAAGCTTACGCCGATGGCGGTATTGAAGAAAATGCCTATAATTTGAATTATACTTTTGAGGCCAATACTGTGGGATATTTATATTATAATGGTGTAAACAATAATTATAATTTTGTTCCTAATAAGTATTATGTAGATCAGTTGAAGGAATTGAAGGACAACCGTCTGTTCTCTACTTGTTCGCTGATTCCTTTCGGCAAGACACAGGCAGAGGCGGGCGTGACGGATGAAGACCTGAAGAATTTTGATAAATACCAAGGTATGCCTTTGGGTATTGAGTCTGCAGATGTGAACACGTGGAATAAAGTCTGCTGTTTTTATAATCCTTCGCTCACACAGGTAACCTCTACTTTCCCTATTATTACTGCTTCTCGTATGCTACTTATCGAGGCTGAAGCTGCTCAGCGTGGCTGGATTCAAGCTGATCCTGCCCAACTTTATGCAGCTGGTGTGAAGGCATCATTTGAACAATGGGGAGCCGAAGGTGTTGATGAATATTTGGCACAGGAAGCAGTTGCTTATACGGGTACTGATGCTGATAAAATTAATAAAATTGCTCTTCAACGCTGGATCAGTGGCTTTATGGCTGATGGCTTTGAGGCATGGTCTGACTGGCGTCGTTTTGATATTCCAAAACTAGAAGTCGGTCCGGTTTGTACAACGATTGATCACATCCCTTATCGCCATCAATTTGATAGCGAAATTTATCAAGGTAATCTTGAAAATTATGAAGCTGCCGTGAAAGCAGATTTGAATGGTGATGATAGCCGTGAGCAACGAGTATGGTGGAATAGAAGATAAGATTTGAAGTATATAATTCTCTTTAAAGTTTCGTTTAAATATAGGGGACATTCTCAGTGATGAGAGTGTCTTCTTTTATTGAAATAAATCAAAAAATATATAGGATAAACGTTAGTTAAGACTAGGTAATTCATAAATTGCCTCGATGGATAGATATACGTATTGCTTTTTCTTATTGACTTTTGTTGTGTTCGGTTGGGTGGCATTTGAAGAATGCTATTGTTGGGATATTGAATTTTTATGAAGAAATTCTCCTGTTTTAAAGCATAAAAAAAGGCTATCTATCCCAGACAGCCAATCTTTTGTTAACCTTAAATCTAATACTATGAAAAACACATTGCAAAGATACGGACTTTGTTTATAATAGCAAGTTTTTAGTCTGTATTTCGCTGTTTTATAACATGCTTTATAAATATATCGCACCTTGTTAACAAATTAATTTAAAAATGTAAAGTTTTGTTTATTATGACCTTTCGGACTTTTTGTCTTATGAATGATAGAAGAGGGCAAATGAAAATAAAAGTATGTGATAGCTGTTTTTCTATTTCTTATTTTATATCTTTGATGTCACTTTACTGATTGAAAAAATAACAGTTACTTATGAAAAACAGACAGTTTATTGTATTTGCTCTTTTATTAGCATGTCCGTTGCTGTTACACGGACAGGAAACGTTTCTTTGTGGAAAAGAATCATGTAATAAAGGTTATATCCGGCATCCATGGTATGGAAAAAAGGTTGGTTATATAGGAGACTCGATAACTGATCCCAATTGTTATGGAGATAACATAAAAAAGTATTGGGATTTTTTGAAAGAATGGTTGGATATCACTCCTTATGTGTATGGAGTGAGTGGACGTCAATGGAATGATGTACCCCGTCAGGCAGAACAATTGAAAAAGGAGCATGGAGAAGAGGTTGATGCCATCGTGGTTTTGATGGGGACAAATGATTTTAATAGCAGTGTACCTGTCGGGACTTGGTTTGCAGAGAAAGAAGAGCAGGTGATGGCTGCCCGTGGTGAAACTAAAAAACTGGAAACGCGTAAAAGGCGTGTTCCTATAATGACGAATGATACGTATAAAGGCCGTATTAATATTGGTTTGAGTCATTTGAAAAAATTGTTTCCCGATAAACAAATTATTTTGTTGACCCCATTGCATCGTTCTTTAGCGGAATTCGGCGAAAAGAACGTACAACCGGATGAAAGCTATCAGAATAAATGCGGAGAATATGTGGACGCTTATGTACAGGCCATTAAGGAAGCAGGTAATTTGTGGGGAGTTCCTGTAATAGATTTTAATTCGGTTACAGGTATGAATCCGATGATTGAAGAACAACTTATTTATTTCTATGATTCGGGGTATGATCGTTTGCATCCTAATACCAATGGTCAAGAACGTATGGCACATACATTGATGTATCAGTTACTTTCTTTGCCTGCATCATTCTGACAGTTGGACATTCATATTTTGCCTTTTTGGAAGAGTTTGTCTATTGGGGAGAACCTTCGATGTTTCGATATGAATTTGAAGAATTGAAAAAATGTTCAAGTGGCAAATTGATGTTGTTTGAACATCTTTTTATTAGTTCTTATTTACTGAAAGAGTACTTGAACTATTGATTTTGAGCAATTTTCTATATTCTTGTATCATTTTTTATGGTTTCTTTTCTTGTTTACTTTTGCCTAAATCTTTTAACTTATAAAATGTATATGAAAAACATGAAATTAAAAGTATTACTTGTTTTATGTGCTTTACTCCTGTTATCGGCTTTTATTGCTGAGAGAAAAGAGCCCATTACTATTTTTATGATTGGTGATTCTACCATGGCGAATAAAAGTCTGAAGAATGGTAATATAGAGCGTGGTTGGGGACAAATGCTTCCCGGATATTTTACGGAAGAGGTTGTGGTGGATAATCACGCTATGAATGGATGAAGTTCACTCAGTTTTATCAATGAAGGACGTT
>DXLM01000094.1:0-1450 GCA_019414725.1 Bacteroides sp. | reverse complement strand
GATAATCACGCTATGAATGGATGAAGTTCACTCAGTTTTATCAATGAAGGACGTTGGGATGTAGTGCTTTCTAAAATTCATAAAGGTGATTATGTATTTATTCAATTCGGGCATAATGATGAGAAATCTAGAGTCACATTACATACAGAATCCGGAAGTACCTTTGATGATAATTTAAGACGTTTTGTGAATGGAACATGTGCTAAGGGAGGAAATCCTGTACTGTTCAATTCTATAGTTCGTCGTAATTTCCCCCCCCCTAAAGGTGTGACGGAGATAAAGGGTAGTTATGAAAAAGAAGGTCCGGTATTGGTTGATACCCATGGGAAATATCTGGAATCTCCCCGTCGGGTAGCCGGAGAAATGAATGTATCTTTTATTGATTTGAATAAATTGATCCATGACTTGGTTACCGGTATGGGAGTCGAGAATTCAAGAAAATTGTTTATGTGGATTCCTTCCGGACAATATGAATTTTGTCCGGAAGGGAAAATTGACAATACTCACTTGAATATATATATGGTGGACGTCTAGTTGCCAGGTTGGTTGTGGACGCTTTGATGGAAGAAGTGCCGGCTTTGGCAAAATATGTGCGACGTTATGATTATGTGGTGGCGAAAGATGGGAGTGGGGATTTCTTTACAGTTCAGGAAGCAGTGAATGCGGCAGTTGGTGGTGGCAAGAAAACAATATCTATACTTGTCCGTCCGGGAGTATATGAAGAGTATGTTTCTATGCCGGAATCATCGCCTCGAATAGAATTGGTGAAACAGACAGGGGCTGAGATCAGGGATAACGGGTTCACACAAGATGTTTATGTGGCACCTTATAAGGGTGACAGAGTGTGTGCTATCAGTTATCATTTGATAAGAACAGGGTAGGTACATGTACCGAACAATATCCCATCGGGGGAGATAAGTCGAAATCGACTCCTGCGTCTTTAGATAAATGGGTGGAAAGCTTGGTAAACTCCGGTAGATAGGGAGTTGGCAATGATACATGGAATATCGCAGGGATATGATGCTTTTCAAAATCCTAAAATATTGTGGAAATAAGGTAAAGGCTATGGAAAATGAAATATGGGTGGGTACATTTAGAGAGGTAGTTGCCTATACAAAAGAACGAGAAAAAAATCGCTTGAATGTGCTAGAAAACGGCTATGACATAACTCCTCATTTGATATGAATGCACAATTATTTACAGAACCACTGACTATGGTATTAAAATCTGTGGGAAACAGAGTTTAGGAGATTAGGCAAGATGGGAAAAAGCTTTTTCTAAAGAAGGATGCTGATAAGGTTCTTTTCGATTTTAATCCTTATGGAGGGATGATTCAGATTCGTTTTATCTGAGGTGTTGGATATAGTTTTAAAACTAGAATAGGGAAATCCGTTAGTCTTTATTGTAACCATTTAAGGTGTGATAATAAGATTAACGGATTTGTTTTTTG
>DXLM01000093.1 GCA_019414725.1 Bacteroides sp. | reverse complement strand
AGGATAGCTCCAGTTCTTCCAACTGGTTGAGAGATTTTGGAAGCAGTTTGTTTCCAGTTTGGATTTCCTTATTATCTATTTCCAGTTCTGTAATGATTACTGGAGGAAGCATCACATTTGTCTTAATCTGATGGGGGTAGAAAGCATTGAATCCGTTTACTGAGCCGATATAGATTTTTCCATCCGATGCTTTTAAGGCAGCATTAGGTAGGAATTGTTCACTTTGCAGTCCGTCGCTTTTAGTAAATACTCGGCAACCTTCTCCAGGGGTGTAGCGCACTAGCCCTTTGGTGGTGGTGAGCCACAATATGCGTTGGTCTTCGATGATGCTGCATATATTGTGACTGGGAATTTCAAGAGGTAAAGTTTCGAATGCATCTTCTTCCGCATTGTATTTGCAGAGCCCGTTCATGGTTCCCACCCACATCTCTCCGTTTGTGTCAATCAGTACGCAGTTCACTTGGTTGTTTGCCAGTGAGTTCGGATTTTTATGGTCATGTATATAGTTCTTCCATATCTGTTTTTCTGGATGGTATTTAAATAATCCCTTGCCTTGGGTGGAGAACCAGAGATTTCCTTTGGTATCCTGGTCAATGTCAATGGTCAGTGCGTCCAAGTCTTTAATTCGGGTGAAATTATCTTTTTCCCGGTTATATAGATTTACTCCGGACATGGAGGTGACCCATATTCTCTCTTTTCTGTCTTTGAATATGGCATAAGAACTGGTTCCGTCCAGTGAGGCGGGATTATCCTGATAGGCAGAATATGTTTTAAAAGTTCCCGTTTGCAGATTTAATACGTTTACCCCTCCAGTATAAGTACCGATCCATAAATTATCATCGTCCATACAAAGTGCATGTACATTGTGATAGGACAGACTGTTTTTTCCCTCTAAGGGCAAATAATGGGAAAATTTTCTATTTTTGGGAGAAAAGCGGTTTAACCCTCCGTCATCCGAAGCGATCCACACATCTCCGTTAGAGTCTTCGCAGAACCGTCCGATGACTGTTCCGTTAACAGAATTGGAGAAACGTGAGTGGACAAAACTTTCGAATTGTCCAGTATTGGGTGAAATATAATTTACTCCTCCATAGTAAGTTCCGATCCATATTCCACCTTCATGATCTTTTATAATAGGATAAACAAAACGGTTGGACAATGAATGTGGGTTTGTTTCATCTTCTGTAAACAATTGATATTCCTCTGTAATGGTATTGAATAACAGAAGCCCGTCATCCGAGCCTATGAGTAGCTGGTGAGGGGCATATTCCATGATAGAATGAATATGGGTGGCACCTTTTCCGTCTGTGGGATGCAGATAAGTAGTGGCCTTTCCGCTGTATTTATCGATTTTTTGCAAACCACACTCCCAGGTTCCTAACCACAGTGTATGTTCCGAGTCTTCCAACATGACCAATGCGTTTGAGTCATGCTTTCCGCTTTCATAGGAGAGCGGAAAAGTCTCGAATTTATTTTCTGCTTTATTCAGTTTGAAAAGACCTGAGTTTCCCCAATTGGTAATGGCCCATATTTGGTTTTCACTATCCACCAGTACACTTGCCATTAAACCATTTGCGTTTTTAAATTCGTATTGCTCCAAGTGGTTGGTGATAGTGTTGTATTTGAATATTCCTTGTCCTACCGTAGTGAACCATAGGTTTTTGTCTTTATCTTCGACAATATGGTTCGTATTTGTTTCAATATGGATATTTTTGGAGGTGGCCAGTACAAAAGGCATTATATCTTCTGTTTCGTAATCATAGATATATATGCCTTCGTCTGTACCTATCCATATTTTGTTGAGGGTGCTGTATAAAGATGAAATAGCTTCATTAGCTCCCCTATCTTTCAGTCTATAGAGTTTTACAGTAGTGCCGTCATAGCGGTTCAGTCCTTCATCCGTTCCTATCCATAGAAAACCGTATTTATCTTGCATTAAAGCACGTACCGAATTGGATGATAGTCCGTCTTCTACAGAAAAATGACGGAAACAGAGGTCATTGGACGCTGCAAACAGAATCATCGGCATCAGTAAGTTCAATAGCAATAGGACTAGTCTTTTCATAGTATTTTCTTCTTATTTTCTAAATCTTATGCAAGATTACTATTTTTCTGAGAAAGAAAAGAGAAAATTCGAAGAAAAAGTGAGGATTCCAGATGAATCTTTCAATAGACCTTTTCAGACATTCTCTAAAAGCTAGCTTATCATAATCCTGCTGCAGATTTTAAGCGGCTGATAGCTGTTTCTATCATATCATGTGTGCCACTGCCGTCTGCTACGTATTTTATGACCATTTCAGTGAATGCAACAGCGTCTTTTAATGTCGGATCTGTAGAATCGTCTATGGTGCCTACGCGCCTTAATAGAGCAGATAAAGGTCTTAAATCTTCCATTTCGGGTAAGTTACCCGGTCTCATTGTATTGATGACGGTATTCAAACTAGCTACTATGGCATTGACTTCTCCTTGGGAGTAGTTTTTATCCTTATTAAAATATACATTTTGGGCATGTTCCAATGTACGTTTCAAACGGGTAAACCCGAAATGAGCCCAAGGAGCAAATTCAGGAACCTTGACTGCGAGAGCATTCCATTTTTCTTGGTTTGTTTGGCGTTCCATAGCTATATTAAGTAACTCCTTTAATTCTGTTTTATCTACATTATTTGCCAGTACCAAAGAAGCGGTGGCATCTTGTAGTGATAAAGTTTGTTTGTCAATAACGGTTTGTAAATCAATGTTATCCATTACTTCATGGGCGCTTTCAAGAGTAGCTTGCAATGTTTTAAAACTATCAGTAGTATAAAGGTCCGGATTACATTTTTTAGCTATATGGATACTGGCTTCAAGATTGCTCTTATCTAATCGGGAGGCGACTAATGATTCTATGGACTTGTCAATATTGTTTACACAAGTAGAAATGGTAGTTTCTGTCAGAGGAGATATTTTCATTAGTTTCTCTCCCTCTTGTATAGCGGTTGTTAGTTTGGCGAAACTTGCTTTTGTGTAATGGCTTTTACTAAATGCCGTAGTTTCTCGTAATTTTGCCGACAGAGCTATTTTCAGTTCTACAGTAGGATCTTTAATATGATTGATGCGGAAGTAATGAGTTGTATGGTCATGGCGATAATAATCTGGTTGGAAAGTTCGTCCACCTTGCATTAGTGTATATAAATTTCCTGTAGTACCGGTTTGCAGACCGTTAGGTTCAACAACGGTAATACTGGCAAGACGTGAGTCTATATTGAGTGTTGCTTCCGTCCAATTAGTGATATCGGTAGCTGTCATGGCAAACGGTCCATACATTAATGTACCTACCCAGGCTGTTTCAAGTTGGTGTCCGTCTTTACTTGCTATTTCGGTTGGTAGCTTGTCGGGACCATAGTCTATATGTTTAGTGAATGGCATTGTAATTTCTACTATATCATTTTCTTTCCATTGCCGGGTAGGTATTACCGCGTATGAACAAGGTTGATAATGAGTGGCAATAGAGATTCCATTTAGTTTTACATCAAAGCCGTCGGTGGCCCAATAAGGTACTCGAAGTTTCATGGCAAATCGGGCTTCTCCGGCAGTAACTTTAATTGTGGAGCTTTTTGCTGGCCACAAACATTCCTGTTGTAAAGTGATATTTTTCTCTTCCCAATGGAGTGTGGTAGGCATATAAAGGGCTACCCACAATGTATTGTCTGAAACAAAGTAGGTTGCTTCCTGATATTTTACATGATTTTCAGATCCCGTACCTCCGCAGCAGGTAGATTGCGGAGTTTCGTTGCCCCATGGTTTCGATGCATTTAGTCCTACGGCATATTGATAAGTAGTCTGATAGTGTTCAGGGTGTAATGAGCCGATTATTTGGTTGTAAAGTGTCCGTTCGTAATAATCCATGTAACGGGCATCGTCCGGATTAAAACAGTTGAGGTCTTTTGTTAATTTTAGCAAGTTATATGCACAACAAGTTTCATTGATATGTGGATTTGAGTGACTCTCTCCTTCAGATACGCCATTCATGGCCATACTTACTATTTGGGTATAGGGCTGTCTGAACATTTCGCCATTACCCACACCGCCGGTAGAATAACGATAACGTCCTTGTATTAAATTCCAGAAATTATGGGATACATGATAATAAAATGTATCATTGTTACTTAAATAACTTCTCAGTGCACCGATGATCATAGGGATATGCTGATTGGCGTGTCTGTTACGTATATCATCAATATTCTTTGAAAGCGGTTCGTAAAAGGCCGGACTATCAAAACAATTGGATGCTTCTATCAGACGCGCCTTCTCTTCAGGGGCGCTGACCATTTCTGAAAGACGTGCTAAAGATTCTCCCATACCTCCCACTTCACCTGCAATGTACATGTTCCACATTTCATAACGATTGCCGGGATGTGTCCTGCGTTCTTCTTGTGTTCCGTCTTTTTTTACATAAGTGCGGTAGTGCATTCTATTCCATACCCACAGACCCATATCTTTGGCTATGAGCAATGCTTTGTCGGCAATGCTTTTATCATCCATATAAGTTGCAATATCTATCAGACCCGCTAACTGTTTGTGAATGGAGTAATAGGGAGCCCATACCCAGTCCGAATTGTTATATGCACGATACATCTCTATCAGTGCGGGATGGTGCGGGGGGATCGCATTCAGATAACCATAGCCATAAGTAGCCCATTTTGTTTTATGTTCATCAAAAGCTTCCCATGTACCTTTCATCTTTTTCAATTCTTCTTCAGGGGCAAAATCACGGGCTTCGAGATACCTTCCTAATTCTTCGCTCCATACGAATGTACGCTCCTGACATTCGCGCAGTTCATTCACCATTCGGGTGATGTTACGGCGTAAAATTTCTTTATGCGAAGGATTTGTTGCAGCGGCATAGGCAAGGGCCAGTGCGGACATATAGTGTCCGGAACCATGTCCTTTTAATTTAGTTTCAGGTGAGTCCCATCCGTCAGACCGGGTATATCCTTCGGTACTCAGGCCATAAGTGTCGCGATAATTATATAGCTGTTGGCTTACATCCCAACTGATAATCTCTTTAATGGCAAGATCACGATTGGAGGTCAGGCGATTGTTGCCGTTAATCTTTACATTGTTTAAGGGGATAGTATGGGCTATTAGCTTGGGGGAAATTGTATTTTTAGTGTCTACCACCTCTATTTTAGCAGTGATAGGATATCCGTTTTCTGTAGTATCGTCTCCTATAATGAATCCGTTTATTGTGTATTGGCTTCCAATGGGATAAACTTTATCGTCAGCCTCCGATTGTTCTGTGGATAAAGCGGAATTGGACCATTTAGTTTGACGGTATTCACCTTGTCCGTCTGAATAAGTCACCCATACTTGATAAGGTAATTGGGGAACAGTTCCCACAGGACAATAGACCACGATGGGTTGTACAGAAGTTATGCTTCGTACTTCGATAACATTTGTCTGCAAGGTGAATGTTGCTGTTTTATTAGGATTTAGTGTATACGCCTCAATGGGTATTGTTGTCAATAGGGATAATCCTGTAAAGAGAGTAAAAGATAAATATCTGTTCATTTCCATGAGCATATTTTAAGTAATGATTTTATAAGAGATGGGAATATAAAGCCCGGTTCTAATAACTTAAACCGGGCTGGAAAATAAATATTTGTTTAAATAATAAGCAACTATTGAGAAGAAAGAAGGTTGCTTTCTATCACATTATTTCTTATTTACCGGCATAGCCTGGATTTTGCTGTAAATTAGGGTTTGTATTAAGATGATCTAAATGAATTGGGAACAGGATAGAGTTGCCATTCAAGTCATTGGCAGTCGGAGTATGATTAAACCAACTTTTCTTCTGATAGGTTCCGAAGCGAATCATATCCGTACGTCGACGGGCCTCGGCTGCAAATTCCCATCCCCATTCATCATAAAGTCCGCCTAATTCTACGACTTCTGTATTACCCGCATCATCAATTTGACCTTTTTCGTCAAGCGTACCATAGTTAATGTGTGTGTCGCCTTTCAACCAAGCTGCATCAACCGTTGCTTTTTCCGGATGAGCCGATTCACGGAATGCACGCTCACGGATCTGTGACACGATATGGGCTGCTTCGGTTTCGTTTTGTCCTAAGCGGAGCAGACATTCTGCTTTCATCAGCAATACTTCGGTATAACGGAAATAAGGGAAGTCATTGCTTAGAAGGCTTTTAGCTCCTACCTTAATTTCGTATTTTCCTACCCGATAACCGTCATCTGTGTCTGTTTTGTAAATGCTGGGTAACTTATTGGGGAAAGTGGTGATCAGTACTCCGTCCGGGCTGTACTGTTCACCTTGCAGCCATGTATATTTTAACCGCATATCATCAGGATCATAGCTGTTAATGAACTGAGGGTTTGCTGCTGAACCTCCCCATGGGGTGGTTTGCATATTGAAGACCTTACGACTGTTTGAAGACAGAAATTTCATGTGGGCTCCAAAAACAGGACCATTGTTGTCACCTTCATTATAAACTTCATCATAAGGAATGGCAAAGATCGTTTCCACACATCCGGAGTTTTCTGTTTTGAAGATATCTGTGTAGTTTGTTTCCAAACTAAATAAACCGCTGTTAATGATATCGTTACATTGTTCCAGACATTCGTTCCACATTGGAGTTCCTGTATAGACCCCAGCATTCAGATACATACGTGCCATCAAGCATTTGGCTCCCCATTGAGTGAGTCTGCCATAAGTGGATTTATTGACTTCAGTAGGCAAATTGGGCATTACTTCTTTCAGTTCATTGATAATGAAGTCAAAAACTTGTTTACGAGTAGATTGAACCGGAATCTCTTCGCTGAAACTGGTTTGTATAGGAATATTTCCATGTGTATCGCAAAGAATGGAGTACCAAAGCGCACGTACTCCTTTTACCTCAGCTACGACTTTAGGTTTACTTTCTTCTGTGAAAAAACCTTCATCGGCACGTTTTAATATTTTATTGGCATTGGCTATGCCTTTATAGCAATAGTCCCAAATACTTTGGGGCTGTCCTTGCTGGTTGTCCCAAGTGTGTTTGTGCATTTGCTTGTAAGTACCTCCGTCATCCCAGCCGTTAGGGCGGGTAGGTGTGACAATTACATCGCCCGATTCTTCCTGTAGGTCAAACAAGCCATACCAGTCCATCACAAAGCGTAATTGTGAATAGGTGGTAGCCAACAAGGCTATCTCATCGGCTTCGGTTGGTACATAGTCTTCTTCAATGATTTCAGAATAAGGCTCCTCATCCAAATTAAAGCAACTGCTTATACTGAGCATGGCAGATGCACAGAGTGCATAAACACCATATTTAAATAGTTTCATAACTGTTCTTTTTTGTTTAATTAGATTTAGAATGTAAGATTAACTCCAAAAGTATAAGTGCGATTGGTAGGATACTTGTCGCGATTGTCAGTACCGGCATCCAATAATCCATAGGTGTTGCTGCTCAATGGTACTTCCGGATCCATACCCTTGTAACCGGTAATGGTAGCTAGATTCAATACTGAAGCATAGATACGTAGGTTTTTGATGATATGCTGTTTGGATAGTTTGAAGGTATACCCCAAAGTCACATTGTCAATTTTCCAGTAATCACCGTCCTCTACGTAATAGCTGACATAGCGTTGGTCATCTTTCAATTGGGTTTTGCCATATACTTTGTCAAAAGCAGAATTCAGGCGGTTGTACTGGATTTCAGGTTTTGCATTTTCATAATACATACGTTGGTAATTCAAAATCTGGAAGCCGAAAGCACCACGCATATTTATACTTAAATCGAAATTAAAGAAATTGAAGGTATTGTTCCAGTTCAGATAATGTTTAGGAATACCATTACCTAATACTTGCCAGTCAGTGGCATCGGTTTCCTCGGCTAAAACATGTTCACCTTTTTTGTTTTCTACCAACCATAGTCCGTCATCTGTAATATCAACCGATTTCAAACCATAGAAAGTACCTATAGGCTTGCCTACTTGGACGATATGGGTAGTGGTTTGAATGGGTTCTCCGGTATACCCTGTATAGAAATAATCTTGGTCCATCGAGAATTTCTCGCTGGATAGTGCAACGACCTTGTTTGAATTAGTAGAATAGGACACATTGGTATTCCAAGTGAATTTTTCTGTCTGGATAGGCGTAGCACGAATTAGAATTTCAAGTCCTTTATTTTCCATTTCCGATGCATTGGCTAGCATGGTTGGATACATATAAGGCGGAACAGGAACCTCGTAGTCCCAAAGAGCATCTTTTGTTCTACGTATATAGTAGTCAACGGTTCCACCCAATCGTCCTCCTAGGACATCCCAATCCAGACCTACATTGAATTCGTGTTTCTTTTCCCAACGCAGGTCAGCGTTGTTGTTACGGATTGTTTCCAATGCTTTGACCCATGTTCCATTGTACAGGAAAGCGCCATTATAATTCAAACTTGAGAGTGATGTGTACGGGTCGGCTACATTGATTCCGGTCACACCGTATCCCACGCGAAGTTTCAGGTTATCCATCCAATTCACATTTTTCATAAAATTCTCTCTGTTAATTCTCCATCCTAAAGAGATGCCGGGGAAATTACCCCACTTATGATCTTTACCGAACTTGGAAGAGCCTTCATGACGCAAAGAAGCCATCAATAAGTAGCGGTCATTGAAATTGTAACTGACACGGGTGAATAATCCGATTAATTTATCAGAATTTTTATAACTGGTCATGGAAGCTTCACCACGTTTCAAGGCCATACCTGCTTCCATTTTGTTGTAAGAATAAGCATCGGTAGGAAAATCGTAGTTGGACATGGACAGGTTAGAGTTGGTGTTGTCTTCATAGTTATAACCTATCAATACACTGACATTGTGCTTGCCGAATGCTTTCTGAAAGTTGGCCGTCAATTCTATCAGATTATTATCAAAATCAGAATCATAACGATATGCATAGCCGTTACGGCCACTCTTGGTTGTAGATACATGTTTCTTGGTTTGGTAATATCCATCGGTAGAAGTCGTACTCCGGCGGGCATACATGGCTTTCAAGGTCAAAGATTCAATAGGGCGGAAAGTCAGGCTACCATTGAAACGGATGTTTTTACGTTTCATTTCACCAATTGTTTCGCGGATATAACTTACAGGATTATCATAAAAATACAAGTCGCGCTCAAACCAGTCACCGTTCTCATCTTTTACAGGTTCTGTAGGATTGTGAATCAAAGCCTGTCGATAAGCGTATGTATTCCAACTGCGAGGCATGGTATGTTGGCTGACGAATGTACTGACATTGGCTGTCAATTTATTGTCATACATAGAGTGAGTGATGTCCATACGACCGTTTATAGCTTCAAAGTCAGTCTTTATAAAAGTACCTTGCCGGTTGGTATAGTTGATGGAGGCTGTATAATTGGTATTTTTACTACCACCTCTTAAGGATAAGTTGTGTGAATGAGAAACAGCTGTGCGGGTCAGTTCACCCAGCCAATCGGTATTGGCTCCGAAATCTTTCAAGTTAGCTCCGTTGAAAGTATATCCTTCATTCCATTTCTGACGAAGGTCATCAGCATCCATGAAATCAGGTCTGTTTAAAATGTTTGATACAGAAACATATCCATTATAATCAATGGTGGGAGCCATTTCTTTACGACTTTGTTTGGTTGTAATAATAATTACGCCATTTGTACCACGTGTACCATAAATGGCAGTAGCCGAACCGTCTTTTAATACATCGATGGACTCAACATCTTCAGGGGCTACTGTATTCAGACTTCCTGGCACTCCGTCAACTAATACTAATGGTGAAGTTCCACCTTTTAAAGATGAAATACCACGTAGCATAATTTGTGTGTTGCCGGTAGGATCTCCTGAAGGTAAAGAAATATTCAGCCCTGCTACCTTACCTTGTATCAGCTGGCCTGCATCGGTTACCGCCCCCTTCACAAAACTTTCTGATTTTACACTTGAAATAGCACTGGTCACATCACCCTTTCGCTGCGTACCATAACCGATCACAACCACTTCATCCATCAGTTCGGAATCGTCTTGCATGGTAATATCTTTCTTACCACCATTTCCGACTGGAATTTCCTGAGTCTGATAACCGATATAAGAAACAACCAATATGGATTTGGCATTTTTTACCTTCAGCGTATATTTACCGTCAAAATCGGTAATGGTACCGTTGGTCGT
>DXLM01000092.1 GCA_019414725.1 Bacteroides sp. | reverse complement strand
TGTTGCTCAGGAACTTATAAAAATAATTATCAATTATGTTGCGGAATTAAGGTTAACGCAAGAATGAACAATAGTAAGCATTTTTACGTTTCTATCATTAAATTTAATAAAGCAAGAGGGGTCGCCCTTTTCACATAAGCATCATCAGTAATAATCTGCAAACAGGTATATTGCTGAACTTTTTACACCGGAAAGCAATTATTTTGTTATTTATTAATTTTATAATTATTTCATGAAAAAGCAACTGACAAACAAAACATTTTCTTGCGCACTTGTACTACTTTCCAGTTGTATGCTATCATGCGTAGATAGTGATTACGATTTAAGTAAAGATCTCGACATGACAATAACAGTGGGAGGTGATAACTTAACTATTCCAGCCAGCAATACAAAAGACATTACATTAGACAAGATTTTCGACTTAGATGAAGAGAGCACAGTAAAAACTGATGCAGCAGGCAACTATGCCCTTATACAGTCAGGTGAAGGCTCCAACACTCAGGTTACTATCGAAGACATTACAATTAACTCCAACGAAATAGCACTTCAGTCTGCCCGGACAGAATTAAACTATGAAGTATCTTTAGATGGAACATTGACAGCCACAGTAAGCGATAAAACGTCTTTCAGCATTGACAAGAAAAATATAACAACTGATGTTACTGCACTGTACAGTTCGGATGTCATCATGCCTGCCTCACTGCGCATGAATATAGAAGGAAACAATTCGCTGACACTTAAGAAAGGATTCCAACTAGATTTTCCTGAGTACATGACAATCAGTACAACAGATCAGCGAGTTGATATAGAAGGAAGTAATTTAATTTTTAAACAAGACATAAACGTATCCAGTACATCACCTCTTTATATTCCAATCAATATTACACATATTGATTTTGAAGCAATGGGAGATGGTAAAGGTCTTGTAGCTCCCGGACATCTGGTTATTGCAGATGATATAAAGATAAGCGGAAGCAGTACAACAGAAGGAGGCAGCGCCATCCAGATGATTATGGATACGGAATTTAGAATCGATGAAATCCAGCTGACTCAAGTTACTGCCAAGATTAATCCGGAAATCAATGTATCTATCGACCCTATTGCGATAAACAACTTGCCGGACTTCCTTCAAGACGAACAGGTAAGAATAGATATGACCGATCCTAAAATATATCTGACAGTCAGCAACACCTCTCCTATCGAAGTTAATTTCAGCGGTACACTGAAATCATACAAAGATGGAAAGGTTATTGCATCTGTTCCTGTCGGACAGTCACCCAACCTGATTACCATTCCCGGCAATCATGCAAATGATTATATAATCTGCCTGCACAGACTCGACAGTCAAGTAGAAGGAGCTGATGCCAGCGTTACTGTTGAGAACCTGAACGCTTTAATCGAAACCATTCCAGACGAAATCCGTATGGAAAGCATAGAAGCAAAAGCGTCCGACCGTGAATGTTCGATTATTTTAGGAACGACATACAATGTCAAGGCCGATTACGAGATTAATGCGCCATTGCAGTTCAATGAAGGAACCAACATCGTTTACAGCGACGTTATAGACGATTGGAATAAAGATGTGAAAGATCTGTTTGTAAAAGAACTGGTAGTTACAATGGACGCAAAGAATACTATCCCTTTGACTATGAACATGGACGTAAAGGCAATAGACAAGAATGGAGCTGTACTGAATAACATTTCAACAGAAGTTTCCAGCCAGATAGCAGCAGGAACCATGGAAAATGCAAAAGTTACAGCACTCCAAATAACATTGAAATCGACAGATGCCAATGCATTCAAGGAACTGGACGGTCTGAAATACGAAGTCTCGGCTACTCCATCAGCTGAAACAAGCGGCAAAGTATTAAACAAGAATCAGTCCTTGCGTCTTGAAAACATGACTATAAAAATAAAAGGCGGTGTTACTGTCGATATGAATTAATCAATCCCTTACCAACAATTATTGAATTATATGAAAAGAAATAACATATACCACATTCTTGTTACTATTGCCTTTGTATGTCTTTGTACAGTTTCTTCTGCACAATCCTTACGTTCTGGCTATTTTCTCGAAGGATACACATACCGTCACCTGATGAACCCAGCTTTTTCACCCGAGCGAAATTACATAGCTGTTCCGGGTATAGGAAATATCAACGTTGGTGCTCAGTCGAATGTAGGTTTAAATACTTTCATCTATCCATACGGAAATGATAAGCTCACAACCTTCATGAACAGCAGCATCAGCAACGACGATTTTTTGGGTAAATTGAAAGACAATAACCGCATCAACGTAAATCTGAACATGACATTGCTTTCTGCCGGATTTCGTGCTTGGGGCGGATTCAATACAATTGATGTAAACATGCGTTCTACCACCAGCCTCAACTTACCGCGCGGATTATTTGAGTTCATGAAACTGGGAATGAACAGCAGCAATTCTGTATACGAAATGGATGATTTAGGCATTTCATCGAATAACTACGCTGAAATAGCCCTGGGACACTCTCGTCAAATCAATGATAAACTAAACGTCGGCGGTAAATTAAAATTCTTGCTTGGACTGGGAAATGTCAACATCAAGATGACGGATATGAAAGTCCAGATGGCAGAAGACAAGTGGATGGTTCAGGCAAACGGAGAAATGAATACTTCTGTAAAAGGCTTGACCATTCCGACCAAAGAAGAAAGTGGAAAAGAAATAAAAAATCCATCAGAAAGAGATCTGGTTGACTGGGATAACATCGATCTGGACAGTCCCGGTCTTTCCGGATTCGGTATGGCTATCGACTTGGGAGCCACTTATAAGCTTCGTGAAGATTTAACATTGTCTGCCGCCATTCTTGATTTGGGATTTATTTCATGGAGCAATACCATCAAAGCAAAGACAAGTAACACTCCCTGGGAGTTCAACGGATTCCAGAACATAGCAATGGGCTCTGATGACGCAGACGGCGACAAACCACTGGAGACCAACTGGAGGATCTGGGCAATGATATCGAAAACTATGCAAGTTTCCATCGTACGGAAACCGGAAGCAGCTCTACAAGAGCTTTAGGAGCAACATTGAATATAGGTGCTGACTACGTATTCCCGCTATACGACAAATTGCATTTCGGTTTCCTGTCTTCCACACGCATCAATGGCAAATACAGTTGGAGTGAAGGACGCATCTCAGCCAATGTAACTCCGGTCAAATGGTTTGATGCAGGTGTCAATTATGGAATATCATCCTTCGGTTCCTCATTCGGATGGATCTTGAACTTCCACCCATGCGGTTTCAATTTCTTTGTCGGAATGGACCACCTGATGACAAAAGTAACTCCACAATACATACCGGTAGGCAAGCTGAATACAAATGTCAGTGTAGGATTCAACGTTACCTTCGGTAAAAAAATCTGATCAGGTTATCAAAAACAAAAACAGACTGAACATACAGACAATATATGTTCAGTCTGTTTTGTTTTATCTCCCTATATTTCCTCTTTTTTTACCCGCTTCACCTACTTTTTCGGCTAAAATAATTACTTTTGTAAACAAACCTAATTATAACACTTATGTACCCTTTAAAATTTAAACCGATCTTAAAATCCACTATTTGGGGAGGAGAAAAAATTATCCCGTTCAAACACTTAGACTGCCAGCAGGCACAAGTAGGTGAAAGTTGGGAAATATCAGATGTACCGGGCGACGAATCAGTTGTTGCCGATGGAGCCGATGCAGGTAAGAACCTTACACAAATGGTAAGCGAATACAAAGGTGCACTGGTAGGTGAAAGCAATTACAAACGCTTCAATGGAAAATTCCCTCTGTTAATCAAATTTATTGATGCACAGCAGGATCTGTCTATTCAGGTCCATCCTGATGACGAGCTGGCTATGAAACGCCACAATTCAATGGGAAAAACAGAAATGTGGTATGTGATAGGAAACGATGGCGGAAAAGCTCACTTGCGCTCTGGTCTGAGCCAGCAAATCACTCCTGACCAGTATGCGGCAATGATAGCCGACAACACAATCTGTGATGCCCTTTCAGACTATGCTGTACAACCGGGCGATGTCTTCTTCTTGCCGGCAGGACGTATTCACAGTATCGGAGCAGGCTGTTTCATCGCAGAAATCCAGCAGACTTCGAACATCACGTACCGTATCTATGACTTCAACCGTAAAGACAAGAACGGAAATACCCGCGAGCTGCATACTGAACTGTCAAAAGATGCAATCGATTATACTGTATCCGAAGATTACCGTACACATTACACTCCTAAGCAGAACGAACCGGTAGAACTGGTTTCATGTCCTTATTTCACAACTTCAGTATACGACTTGACTGAAAAAATGAGCATGGACTATACAGAGCTGGATTCATTCGTTATCTATATATGCATGGAAGGCGCTTGTACCGTAACCGACGATGAAGGCAATACAGTAAGCTTGCAGGCTGGAGAATCTGTATTGTTCCCAGCTACAACCAAAACATTGGATGTAGTTCCGGAAGGACATGTAAAATTCCTCGAAACTTACGTATAACATGCCGCTTACGGCACTATAATTAAACAACGATTACCATAGGGATTGCAGAAAGGAATTCGTCCACATATGCTGCAAGCTCTATGGTAATTCATTCTGTTATCCACACTTTATTAACCTGATTCATGAAAAAACTTTCTGTATTTCTCTATACTCTTGCACTGGGAAGCGCGTTTTACAGTTGCAGTACAGCCAAGCAAGATACTCCACAGACAGATTATACACAATACGTTGATCCTTTCATCGGAGCAGCCGACAACGGACATACCTTTCCTGGAGCCTGCCGTCCTTTCGGTATGATACAGACCAGTCCTGTAACAGGAGCTGTGGGATGGAGATATTGCTCCGAATACATGTATGCCGACTCCATTATCTGGGGGTTCACACAAACTCATCTGAATGGAACCGGATGTATGGATTTGGGAGATATCCTCGTGATGCCTTTCACTGGTGAACGCCACCGCACATGGGATGCTTACCGTAGCAGTTTCAGTAAGACCTCCGAAAATGCCACTCCAGGATATTATACTGTCACACTCGACCAGGCAAAGGTAAAAGCAGAACTGACAGCCACTACCCATGCGGCATTGCACCGATACACTTACGAACAGGCCGACTCTGCTTCTATCCTGATAGACTTGCAGCACGGACCGGCATGGAACGAAAAACAATATCATTCGCAGGTAAACAGCTGCGAGGTAAACTGGGAAAACGACAGCACGCTTACCGGACATGTCAACAACAAAGTATGGGTTGACCAGGATTATTATTTCGTCATGCAGTTCAGCCGTCCGGTCATCGACCATTTCGAACTTCCTATGGCAGAAACAGAAAAAGGCAAACGCCTTGTAGCAAGTTTCAATATCCAGCCGGGTGAAGAAGTACTGATGAAAGTTGCTCTCTCCACCACCGGAGTAGAAGGAGCTAAGGCCAATATGGCAGCCGAAGTTCCGGGATGGGATTTCGAAGGAATACGGACTGCCGCCAAAGCCGACTGGAACAGCTACTTGAGCCGCATCGAAGTAGAAGGTACAGACGAAGAAAAGACAAACTTCTACACCAGCTTCTATCATGCGCTGATCCAGCCCAACGAAATATCAGACGTTGACGGACGCTATCGTAATGCTGCCGACTTTGTAGTAAACGCTACAGGAGGTAAATTCTATTCTACCTTCTCCTTGTGGGACACTTACCGCGCCGCTCATCCGTTCTATACCCTGATGGTTCCTGAGCGTGTAGACGGATTTATCAACTCACTGGTAGACCAGGCCGAAGTACAAGGTTATCTTCCGATATGGGGACTGTGGGGCAAGGAGAACTTCTGTATGGTAGCCAATCATGGAGTTTCTGTCGTTGCAGAAGCCTATGCCAAAGGGTTCCGCGGATTCGATGCAGAACGTGCGTTCAACGCCATCAAACAGACTCAGACCGTATCACACCCGTTAAAGTCTAACTGGGAGAACTACATGAAATATGGTTATTTCCCGACCGACCTGACCGAAGCTGAATCTGTTTCATCTACACTGGAAAGTGTGTACGACGACTATGCAGCTGCCGACATGGCTAAACGCATGGGAAAGACAGAAGATGCCGCATACTTCGCACGACGTGCCGACTTCTACAAGAACCTGTTCGACAGCAGCACACAGTTCATGCGTCCTAAAAAATCGGACGGCACATGGAAAAGTCCATTCAACCCTAGCCAAATCGGACATGCCGAAAGCGTAGGCGGTGACTATACGGAAGGAAATGCATGGCAATACACCTGGCATGTACAGCACGATGTTCCGGGATTAATAGCCTTGTTCGGTGGAGAAGAACCTTTCCTCAACAAACTGGATTCACTGTTCACACTGAAACTGGAAACTACTCAGGCTGATGTAACCGGACTGATCGGACAATACGCACACGGAAATGAACCAAGCCATCATGTGACTTATCTGTATGCCCTTGCCGGACGTCCTGAACGTACACAGGAACTGATACGTAAAATCTTCGATACCCAATATTCACCCAAACCAAACGGATTATGCGGAAACGACGACTGCGGACAAATGTCAGCCTGGTATATGTTCTCCGCCATGGGATTCTATCCTGTCAATCCGGTAAGCGGCGAATATGTGTTTGGCGCACCTCAGTTGCCGGAATTCGTACTTCACCTGGCAGACGGAAAGACCTTTACCATTAAAGCAGAAGGACTTTCTGAAGCCAATAAGTATGTAAAGAGCATTACCCTGAACGGTGAACCGTACACCAAGAACTTCATTTCGCACGCTGACATCGTGAAAGGTGGTACACTGGTTTACCAGATGACAGACAAGAAATAAATAAGCAACGGGATGTAAAACCCGATATGATAAAAGAGAGGCTTGTCAAACTCCGTTTCGGAAAAATGACAAGCCTCTTTTATGTCGTAAAAAACAACTTTCGGATTACTCTTAATCCATCGGAACAAACTTCAGACAAACCGGCTTCGACATTTCAATTTTCTCACCGGTATCCTGCAATAATCCGGTTTCCGCATCACGCGCAAATATCTGAATTTCATTCGTATCCCGGCAAGCCACCAGCAAATACTTGCCATTAGGCGTAATGGCAAAGTTGCGCGGATGAATTCCCGTAGGCTGATAGCCTGCCTTTTCCAGCGTACCATCCTCCGAGTTGACTGAGAAAATAGCAATGCCATCCCCTTTCAAACGATTGGAAGCATAAACAAAGTTACCGTCCGGCGAAATATGAATATCCGCACTGCCACGTGCATCGAGCGTATCAGCCTTGATAGTCTGAATGGTATCCAGCTTCATTTCATCGTACGAAAGCACGATAACATCACCCGAAAGTTCCGTAATGAGGTAAGCATGTTTCCCGCCCGGCGCAAAGCATATATGTCGTGGTCCGGCACCCGGAGCCAGTTGTACATCATAAGATGCCGTACGGTCCAACAGCCCCTCACCTTTCTTTTCGCTGACCGGAAATACATGAATACAATCAGTACCCAGATCATTGGCAAGCAGCAAACGACTATCCGGTGTAAAAAGCACACAATGCAGATGCGGCTGGCTCTGCCGTTCCTTATCCGGTCCGCTTCCCGTAAAGGCGAGCGTATCACCTTCCAGCAGTTCCCCGCGACTTCCTAAAGGAAATACAGTAACATTTCCACCCATATAGTTAGCAGTCAACACATAATCCTCCTTCGGACTCAACGTAATATTACAAGGAGCTCCCCCATGAGTTGGTTGAGAGTTAATGAAAGAAAGCATCCCTTTCTCACGGTCAAAGCTCAGCGCATTGGCCGTAGAAGAAATCCCTTCATCCTCTCCTACCGCATACACCCGGCTACCGTCAGCCGACGGAGTAAGAAAAGAAGGATTCGAAATGCCGGACAAGCCACTCCGGAACGTCCCTTTTCCTGTTTCCTGATTGAATACATACACACGGATACCTTTCTCCTGCGCCCGGGCGTAACTACCCACCAGCAGAAACAACGAGTCTGTTGTTCCTCCGGAAACTGACTCCGCGTGTTTCGCATTTCCCATGCAACCGTTTCCTATTAAAGCCATAGCAGCCATACATACACCTATCAATGTCTTCATATTCCTGTGTTTAATCAATTCATTAAGGCATCAAAAATACAAATAAATTAGTTCATCACATTATGATTTTGCCGTTATCTCATACATTGACCCTGTCCATCCAAATTATCAAAAACACTAGATATAAAGTCTAATTCTATCATTTCTAGACAGTCTGGCTTACATTGTTTATTATGACGGGAATAGCTGATTTTACAAATTCTATTTCAGAAAATTTCACACATTTTTTCTATATCAGCAAACGTTCATTCCTTTGACGTGTAAGGGAGATAGATAGTTATTTAATAATCAAAGACACTGAATAATATTTCACATCATCAAATGTAACTTCACTGATATTTGATTCTTTACCATTTATTATTACATTTTTTAGTGTAGTAGAATCCCATGTAATTTCGAATAAATATTCTCCATTAAAACCTGTTTTACTTTTAATGATAAATTCATAACTATCATTTATAGAATTATAATTGGAACACTTTAAATAGTAACGGTTATTTTCTCCTTTTAACGGTTTGGAAACAATATCGAAATTATTCATTAAATCACTTGGATTAACAGCTATGGTTTGCAATGAAGGAAACTCTTCAGCCTCTTTATCACTAGTTATAATAGGAGTTCCATCCTCATTAGTTAATTCTATATAAAATGTAAGAATCTTATTACCAATAACGTCCTCATTTTTTTTACATCCTGTAAAGAGGATAGATACCAAGATGGAAATTAAGATAAAAGTTTTTGTTTTCATAGTTATTTATTTTTATGCTTAGTTGATTATTAATGCTCTACAATATTATTGGGGAATTGATAAATTTAATTGTTTAAGTTTATTTTTATACTTAGGAGGGGTAACATAATATCCATCTTCTCTTCCGTCCCATCCCCAGTTATAATGCGTTAATACACTTACTACCATATTATCATCACCTGCAGAATATATTGTGTTATCTCTTTCATATCTGTAACTTCCAGAATTACCTCTTAAATATTCTACAATATAATAATATTGATAATCAAACGTAATATATCCATCTATAACCCAAGCATGCCCATCTCCGTCATCATCTACACCTTGTTCGTAAAGTGGCTTATGGTATTTCTCAATTAATCTATATGCAAAAATTTCATCTGTTTCTGAAACAGAATATCCAAAACTTTTAAGTCCCTCTTTAACATTACTTATTGTTGATGAGGTTTTATTTTCTTCATACTTAACTTTAAATCTATCTTGAATATCTTTGCTCAGCACTGCCACAGATTCATTAATATAACAATTGCTCGCAATTGCATTCCAGTCATAAGTCTTAGGATATTGAAAATAGTTCATAAGCTGCCCTGCTGCTATTACAGTACAACCAGCAAATTTGTTTACGGCATATTTTCCAAAAACTCCTTGCTGTCCCCACTGAGTTGTTATATAAGGATCGATTTGAGGTCCCAGATTTTTCTTATACACTCCTACTATAGTATAGAATTCTGAACCTCCTTTATTTTTAAACATTTCATAATATGAATTATTTATAAAATCACTACCTTTAAAAGCTATAAGAGGTCTTACATCTATAGACATTCCAAATTCTTCATGAATTTCTGCCATTCTTTTATTAAGAGCTGCTGTTTTCTCAGTATCATCCATTGCTCTGGATTTTAGGGAAGAGCTTTCATAAATATTCCATAATCTTCTGTTGGAATCCTTCTCTTCTTTTGTAAGTTCTTCTTGACTATAAGATAAATTATCTCTCCATATCGAAATACCTGTTTTATTTATATTATTTATATTAAAGTTCCCTTTGCTAGAATATGCCAAAATAGGAGGTAAATCTTTAGTTGAAGAAACTATACAGAATCCAGAATCAGAAAAATTTACTACATGACCAATTTGTTTTCCAGTAGAATCATAAAGAGGTATTGCATCATAAATTTCACTTCTTGTTCTTTTTCTATTCAAGAATTTTGTTGCAACAAAAATGGCATCATCTTTCGTTATAATATTGGAATCGTAAGAAATTCCTTTAATTTGGGATAATGAAATTGATGATTATTCACGTAAAGGTTCTGTTAATTGATTTTCTTCAGAACAAGATACAGAAATCAAAGATAAAATGATTGCTATGAGAAATAAAGGCATTTTCATAAGTATTGATTTAAAGGTTATTACTAGTAAATAGATTTTAAAACTCAACAAAAATATATATAGCAAATATAATTATTGAAACATAAAAAAACAACAATACTTCGGTAAATTTTTACCGAAAAATTAAAAGTTAAACAATAAAACCGG
>DXLM01000091.1 GCA_019414725.1 Bacteroides sp. | reverse complement strand
ACTGCCTTGAACAAAGAAATGAAGCACCTAAACGGTGCTTATTTCCGAACCATTAATCGCTTAAAAGAAAAAGAACGAAATATGAAAAAGGACATTACTTACTTTGGAGAAGTGGAAATTAACTCTCCTCAAGAAACAACCGAAGGTTCGGTTACAATCGACAATCACCAAATAGAATTAGACCTGAATTTCTATGATGGTGTGCCGGAATATGACTGGGTTGCAGAATATGAAAACTATATCAAGGACTTGGAACAACATAAAGCCGATGTGGAAGCAGCCATTCGTACCGATTACGAAGATGGAGGCGATGTAAAGGAATATGTTGATTTTCATCTTGAAGAATTGGACACTTCTATAATTGATAAGGTTTTAGTAGGTACGGATGCCTCTAAATCCAAAGAAGAAAGATTATTGACTGCCTTAAAATTGAAGCGTATTGGTTTCTATCCCGGCAACGAAAACTATGCCGTATGGGATTATACCATAGGACGTGAGATTGCCGATATGGTGGTGGTTATCAACACTGACAAAACGGGCAAAATCAATTATGTTACATGGGAGAGTTGAAATGCGATTAACAAGCGGATGAATCTCCCGAAAGGTCGATTATTCGCCGGACATTAGTCGCTTGAAAAATAAAAAGAAAAAATATGAGTGCATTTACAGAAATAATGGAATACATTCGGACTTTTGAAAAGTATGGATGTAAAGAATATGAAAACGGGACAAAAGAATACGGTCATGCACCTTTCATTGCTCCTGAAGCATATAATTTTTGCGTCTTTGCTACGCTAAATGAAGATGATATTGTTGAGTTAGAACGAGATTTGAAAAGAGAAATTCCGTCTCAATTTCGCTCGTTTTTAATGACAGATACAAATGGATTACATCTTTTCCACCATTTCAGTTTATATGGAATAAGAAAATCTTACAACCGAGATTTAAATGCAACTCCAGAGCCTTTTGGCTTACTTGAGCCGAACATTTACGAAAAACCTAAAAATGCAAAAGACACTTATTTTTTCATAGGCGGATATAGATATGATGGTTCGAAGCTCTATATAGACTCTGAAGATGGAAAAGTTCATTTCTGTAAACGTAGAGATGCTTCATCTCTTTTAGCTTGGGATTCATTCGAGGATATGCTTTTATCTGAATCCAAAAGAATATTTACTCTTTATGATGATAGAGGTAGAATGCTTGCGCCAAGCGAAAAAACACTACCGATATAGAATGAAGCGACTAACAAACAGCACTACCACTTGAAGCGGAACGCTGTCAAACCATTATAAACTCTGGATATAAGGATGAATGTATGAATAATCAATATGCAGTTTTAATAAGTAGTGAAATCCCCGAACTTGGAGAATTGGACTTACTGCGCTCAATTTACCGAGAGTTGAATGGTTATATGGAAGATTACAATAACCAAATCAACTTAGATGATTTGGGAGATTGGAAACTTCTCATACAGATAAATCTTCGAAATACTAATGGGGGGATTGGGATTTTCAAACGGGCAAAACGTTTCCCATCTAATAAAGAGTTTGAAATATCTATTTCCATACCAGTACCAAATTTGGAGGAAGCACGCTATGGAATATCCGATATGACGGGGATTTATATTCCTTTAAATATTAAAAACTTCTACATTCTTTCTCCATGCTTTAGTAAATATGATAATTTGTATCATTATATTCTTGAGAGTGCAAAACAAGCCATAGATGCAGCTTTTACTTATGGCTTTACATGTAACGGCAAAAGAATAAAGAAAAAAGAGTTTATAACAAACAGCACTACCGACTGAATAAGGCGGAACGCTGCAAACCATTATCGACCTAAAAAGCAAAATGATTATTAAAATAAAGGACATAAATAATAATATAACTTTTGAGTTATTGATTGAATCTAATATTTTAATCAATGACTTGCATAAGTGTATAAGAAAAGTCCATAATCAATATTTAGGCAATAATGGTATTGATGTCATTAGAATAAATGGTTCACTACATATCTTGTTATACTTCGTATCACTTGATAAATATGTAGAAATGAATTATGGGAATAAGCCATTGAATTTTATTGTTGATGAATACAATCATAATCAGTGGCGAAAAGAAACGTTTAATTTTCTTTCTTTTGAACATTTCAATTCAACTGAAGATTATGCAAAGGAACTCTATACCGGTTATGATTGTAGTTTTGTTGAAATGGGTAAAGATGGATGGTATGAAATATATGAATTATGCAATGTACCTAACGAAAAAGCAAGAGAATGGAAAATTGAATATTTAGAAAAGAAGGTCGATAACAAACAGCAAACCGACTGAATAAGTGGAACGCTGCCGAACATTATAAACTCAATAGATGAATAATAAAGAAATTTATATAAAACTGGAAAAAGCAGTTGGCGATAACAACGTGCAGGAAGTGTCGAATATACTCGACCAACATTCAGATCTGGATTTGAATGATGAGAATTTATATACGCTTCATCCACCTTTATGCCGAGCTGCAAAGAAAGGTTTTTATGAAATTTGCAAGACTTTAATTCAATATGGAGCCGATGTAAATTGTATTAAAGATAGATTATTTTCTCCTTTATGGGGTGCTTCGTCTGGAAACCATTTAGAAATAGTCAAACTATTGATAGAAAATGGTGCAGATATAAATGCTTATGAAAGTTCTACAACAGCAGCTTTGAATGAAGTAGCCGCTAAAGGGCATTTTGAGATTGTTCGCTATCTTATAGAGAAAGGTGCGGATATAAATAGGCTTACTACAACTCTACTTTTTTCTCCTCTTGATTGGTCTATTAGTAGTGGACATAACGAAATAAGCCTTTTTCTGAAGGAAAAGGGTGCGTTGTCCAATATCAACCACGATTATGTATGGTCTGAAGTAGGTGGTGGCATATCCCAACATATAGACTGGAATATTGGCAGAGTTATTCCTAACAAATTCAATGAAATGGAAAATGGTGTATTCAATAGGCTTGCGGTTGTTAATAGAGGCAACAATTCGTTATTGTTCAGTGTAGGAAATTTCCAATATACCCAGCCTTATGTGGAGTTTGTTATTGTGCTTCCGTTTGGCTGGAATCCATACTCTAAAATGGAGAAGACACAGTTCCCTTATATGGTAATGAAAGAATTGACGAACCAAGTCCGTAACGGAAGAACATTCTCTGATGGAGATTTTATATCCAAAACAGAGAAAGGGTTCAACGCAATCTCTTGGTCGGAGAAATTGGCTGGATTCTATGTCGTAGATTATAACTACTCTGATACAGCGAATCAATATGATAACAAAGAGGATATGGTTACTCTTTATACGCTTATTCCTGTAAAAGCTACTAAAAAGGGATATAGCGAACACTCTTTAGAAAAATTGAAGTCTAAGAAATGGAAAGCGATTGAATTGAGTTTATAACAAGCGGATTAATCTTCTAAAAACTCGATTATCCGCCGGACATTATAGGCTTAAAAAGAAAGAAATATGTACTATGTATGGTGTATAACGAATAAATATCCTAATTCATATTGGCTTAAATATGACCGGGAAAACAGTCCCAATTACCTAATGTTTTTGGGGAATGAGTCTGTTAATCTACCCAGTAAGAGTCGTGTCATTTTTGTGTTGAATGAAAAGGTAAGCTTAAATTCATTTTTAAGGTATGATTACGTTATGAGTGACGCAGTTCCTTTAATAAGTAAAAAAATGGCTTCGTTAATCATCAGTAGCAAGAATGACGATTTGCAGTTAATTGGGGCTGATGTTTATTATCGTGGTAAAATTATTGGAGAATATTATATTCCCCTATTTTTAAGTATCGTTGATTGTATTGATAGGAACAAATCAATATTCAATCAAACAATAGGCGATTATACTTCGATTTCATTTAAGAAGGATAGTTTAGGTGATAAAATGATAGTCAAAGCCAAAGGTCTTGAATTATGGTATCCCATTGTTCAAGAAAGCTTTGTAAAAATATGCTATGAAAACAAGGTTAAAGGAATTAACTTTTATAAAGAACCATATATAAATCCGTTATACGAAACATATTGAGCCTATAACAAGCGGCTGAACATTCCTGTAAAGGTCGGTTAGCTACCAAACATTAGCAGTCAATAAAAAAAGGAAGAAATGGAAAACGAAGAAGTATTAAATCAATTTGGAAAAATGTATATAGAGAGTGTGAGAGATAATAGTTTACACACTCTTGATAATATCCTTAATGGAGGTGCAAAAGCTTCATCAATAAAAAAATTGAATGAGGAACTAAAAAGTCTATCTCTTACTACCGATACCATAAAACTAATTCAGAGGATTGCGACACGGATGGTTGATGCAACTTTGCATAATACACTTTTCCTCTTTGAGCAAGAACTTGATGGCTGGCAAATTTCAAATCCAGACGAAGAGATAGATTCGATAACCAATATTTCTGATGGCTTGTCAGGCGAACTATATTCGTCAAACGGATGGATTAAGAAATATAGTCGTTATGAAGATTGTGAATGAGACTGCTAACAAACAGCAAACCGACTGAATAAGCGGAACGCTGCCGGACATTAATCGCTGAGAAAAAATATGAATAATTGGATTGCAACAGAAGGAAGCCCATTTGTCATTGTTGAGCAACAATATGCCCATCAATGGAACGGTCAAGAAGACTACAATGCTATATGTAGCGTAACAGATTACTTGGGGAAAATCTATATAGACAATCATGTCCTATTGGTAATGGGAGATGAACCGATGGCTACACGCATAGTAAATAAAGATGGAGCAATCTTAATAATTCGTTGGAAGTATGCTCCCGATTATCTAACGGTGGAAAAACTTCTGGAGAATGATATAGTAACTGGAGCAGAACCGATAGAAGAAGTTGAAGTAAAATGGGATTCTACTGAATTAGTCCTATTTGATTCTTTGTCTCCCTATTGTGAAGCATCGGTTAAAGTGTTTTTATCACTACAAAAAACATCTTGTATAATAAAAACTTATCATTACCAAAAAGACGAAGTATCTTTAATAATACATTCAATCCAATAAAGACGATTAACATGCGGCTAAACCTCCCCAGAAAAAGGTCGGTTAGCCACCAACCATTAGTAATAAATATGAAATCTGAATTTCACAGTGTTATAAATGAATTTCAACATTTACTCAATGAGTATAACTTTAAGTGCCCTAAGAAATTATGGTATGATGATCTTATATGTTTAAGTAAACATATCATTGATATATATTATTGTTATATAATAGCACGAGTATATAAACATAATGGCTCATTAGAAGTAACAATGTGGGTTGGTGTCATTGATCGTCCGGATGATGGGCTTGAAAATCTGTCAGCAAACATTAAGATCCAGATTGGATATAACCAAACCTGCGATGAAACTTTTTTCAAAGAATGCGAAAGTAAAATAGTCAATATTATTGAAAGCGGCAGTTTGGTTAATTTAATTAATGTGTCTCAAAAAGAAATGAAGACACCTTCTTTTCATAATGGGCGATATGAGGTGTTTACCTTATATCTCATGCCGTTTTATAAGATGGTCTTGGAACAGGCTAATTACAATAAGAAGATACTAAACAGTAAAAAAAACTGCCGGGTTATTATTGAAAATATTTTCAATAATAACCTATCAGGGGAAATGAAAATGTTCTTTGATAAACTTGGGCTAAATTCCACTATTGACATAATTTGGGAGTTATGTTACATTTATTCTCTGTGAAATATATTACTAACAAGGTCGATATAACAGCTAAACGCTGTCCCTCACCAACCCATTATAAACTCGTAAAATAAAAATATGATTGAAGCACTGAAAAATATAGGATTCGTCGTTACAGAACGATTGGAAAGAAAAGAATTAAGCTCTGATTTACAAAATCGGTATTCCGAACTTCCTGCGGACTATCAGGAGTTTTTACAACGGTTTCAGACAATCACGAATGAAAGTGATAATGTATGGTTTAATTCCATAGAGGACTTTAACGGAGAAAGCGATAGCGGATTCCGTTGGAATGAATTTGAGCTGATGGGACTTGAGGCGTTGGCAGATGATAAGGAATCCTGCGATATGATTCGCCTGTTTTGGGATAGCCATATTCCTATTCTTATGTCAGTAAAAGACGGATACCAATATTTGTGCATAGATTTATCTCCGGAAAATTACGGTAAAATCTATTATGGAGTTGAACCTGAATTTGAAGATTCGGCAGAATTTGTTTGCGATAGCTTCAATCATTTATTGGAAATGTTGTCTTCCAATAAAAAGAATGATATACTGACAAATTTCAAATAGGTTTATAACAAGCAGATAAATCTCTCTGAAAGATTGATTATCCACCGAACATTACAGCTATGGATATAACGAATAGAATTATTGTCGCCTTACTGGAACGAATGAAAAGTAGAAACAAGAACTTTTCATTATCAAAACCTAAGTTTCATCGGTTGTTTCAAATAAATCCCGATGACTACTTATGGTATGGCGAGAAACTGGAGCGGCATTTACTTAACAAATATGGAGAATCGGCTGATACATTGAAATATCTTGATATATATTATTTCATTTTCAATATTGTGCGGTTGTATTACATGCCTAAAAATTCAAATTCGGAGGAAAACGAGTTTGGAAAGCTATACGCTTATGGCTCCATAATAGGGTTACACCGTTGTCATATTCCAGATAAGCGAATATATCTGAACCGATTGTTAAATACTTTACTGTTCTGTTGTCCGACTTCTGAAGAATATATCCGTAGATTCCGCTGGCAAAAAAACGGTATATATTACAAATCGCAGGATGTGGAAGTTCTTATTGCCGATACATTTACAGAAATACGGGAATCGGACAAACAATCAGAATCCATTGAAATAGTTGAGTCAATAGTCAATGAGACATACCGTTATCTGGTAGGCTCAAATACGGGGCTTCCATTTGTCCGTTCGGAAACTTTATTGCACTACAACCTGAACTCATCTGATTATATGTGGCTATATCAGCACGATAAGGAATTGTTTTATACTTGTCTTGATGCAGCAGCATTACAGTCGGAGATTTTCAGTTACAAGTCATTTGTGTACAATTTCAACCTGTATATTCTAAAAGACGCAAATATATTGGATGAATTGTCCAGATATTCCAAATGTTATGAAGCCGTTTTAGAACTGCTTTTCAAATCCGATTCAATTATGCAGAACTCCGTTATTCGGCAAATCAAATTATGTAGAAATGAAGATACCATTAAACAGAATAACAGATTGGATGCTATTAACAAATGGCTCAACTCCCTAAACAAGATTGGTTAGCCACAGAACATTAAACATTAGAAAATGAGAACACCAGTCATAATCCTGTTATTTGTAATCCTGCTTGCCGTAAGCTGCGGAGAGCCTCCCATGCCGCCGTCGGACGAGGAAATGATACGCCATTTCACCACGCACGAGGTGGCGTTCCGTAAGGTGTACGAAATCATGGCAGAGAGTTCAGAAGGTAGTTTTCACTACCCGCCGCTTTCTCCGGAAGAGGTCATTATACTTGATTCAATGGAGCAAAGCGATACATCCCATGAAACGAATGATGAACAAGACATCCCGGTATATGGACTGTTGAAGCCGGAGCGAATCCTACTCGACTCCCTGTTATCAGAGATTGGATGCGGTTTTATCCTTGTTGATCGCAGGGAATGGGGAACGGCAGATTCGGTATATGTGAGCCTCGTTATGCCGTACTACTCCCACGGCATCGTGGATGCCGGAACGTCCAAGAGTTTCGTTTACGATCCCGGATTGAGAAGCCGTCGGAATATCCGTATCACCGAACATGGCGACCTGAACGAGATCTACCGCAGGACGTACAACGACACCACGCTGTACAAGCCCATCAAGGGAAACTGGTACATCGAGTTAGACCATTCGATATAACGGCCCGGAGTTCGTATCAAAGCTTGTTTCACTTTTTGTCAAGAAGATACATCATAAAGCAGATAATGGCTATCGCAAGGAAAAATAACAGAACCGCAAGGAGTTCGTTAAACCTGCACTTGGCATAGTGAGACATCACTGCTTTGCCTCGCCATTTGTAAATCCTGCTGACGAGCGACATAACGGCAAATGTGACAATGCTAAAAACGACACATGGCAACAATGCCGACACACCTGGAAAAAGCCGGATAGTAACAGTCATCATAGGGAATATCAAAAGAGCGAAGATATAAATCGAGAGCATCATTTCGCCATCGACCCTGCCTGTTCGTCTTGCTTGTTCCAATTTCTCCCCCATCCACCAGAGGTAGTCCCAGAGATAGAACCGTTGTCTGCCGTTATTCTTCATGCCGTTATTTATTTCATCAATGAAACGATTGTGATAATCATAGCCACAAAAAACATTACTGGCAGGAAGAAAAGGAGAAAACCTGTTGCAGGCTTGAATCTTCTATCAGCATAGTGGCTCATGACGGCTTTGCGCCTGCGGACTCCGTAAAGCTTTTCACCCCATATCACATACACCAGTGCAAGGACTAAATAGATACCCCACATACATTGCTGAAACGTATGGTAAACCCTCGCAAACGCAAGCAACGACATGACCGGAACAAACAACAAAAAATTGAAATACATAAACAGCATACTCTCTCCTGTGATGCGAAGGTGGTATTCGTGCAACCGCTCTCCGACCCACCAGAGGTAATCCCAGAGATAAAACCGTTGCTTATTCTCCTGCCGTTTCATCATGCCCAATGTATAAATCCGAGGTGGAACATCAGCGCTACATTTGCCACGATCAGGGCGATAGCGATAAGAACTATTTTGGCGAGCTTCCTGCCGGGATGTTTCATCTTCCCGTAATGTTCACGGAGCGCTTCACGCCGTCCGGCTGTATAGCGTAGCTTGCAGAATAAATCGGGAAGAAAGCAGAGAGGAATCACTATGGCCAAACCAATCATCCAGCCGAAAAGGCGCAATATCGGCGGAAACCCAAGCGGTATGAGTAGGACGAAGAGCCAGCACCAAAACAGTAGCATACGTCCGTTGAGATTGGTACGCTCCCTTTCGTGCCATATCTCGGCTACATACCACATATAGTCGATGAAGCAGATCCGGTATTTGCGATTGTCCTTTTCCATACCGTTATCTCCATACAAAGAAACCAACCAATATAAGTATAATCAGAACGCTGACCAACACAATCTGAACCCTGCGGCGTGTTTCAGGCTTGCAATCGTCAAATAACCACAGTTTGCTGTTAAACTGCCAATGACACGCCCATTTCCAACGGAACAGCAACCCTGCAAGCCATAGGGCAAGCAACCCGACACCAAACAGCAACCCGTATTTCGGGTGAGCCTGCAACCACTCGAAAAACGCTTCCGCCTTGCTGTTCATTGCTTCGTATATATCGGTAACTGTCATACTTATAATTAAAAGGATTCCGAACACAAAAATAATGTTTTCTGTTCACATAATCACTACTTTATGCTCCAAAACACCGGCTGTGCGGTTATAAAACCAAGAAACAGCCCCCGTTAAGGTAACGGAGGGTGTTTGCGGGGGTGTTTGTGTTCATTTAGTTCTGTTCCGGCAGGAGCTTGCAAAGCACCGGGTCGTTCTTGATACGTTCCAGTTCCTCGGCGACGATGCGGCCGGCCTCTGCCTTGATACGTTCGTAGTTTTCCTGCACGACCTGTTTCATGTGATCCGTCCCGTTCTCGTCCGTGAAATCGGTAATTTGTGGTATCTTCTTGTACCGGGCCGTTTCCGCTTTCACTTTTTCGTTGTCCACGACAATCTCGCAGTGGAAAATCTTCTGCTCGATACGTTCGTCGAAATTGTCCGCCACGGCCCCGACGAACATTCCCTGCGTGAGCGTCGAGATCTTCGAGGCCGGGATCAGGCTGTCCAGCTGCGTGGATATGGATGTCGATTTGTCGCTGCGGCTCAACGTCATGCTCTGCCGCTTCTGCAATACCTTACCGAACCGTTCCGAGAGTGTCTTGGCCGTTTCACCTACGACCTGCCCGGAGAAGATGTTGCCCACCGTGTTCATCACGACGGCGGCCTCCTTGTCCCCGTAGTCCCTCTTCAACTGTGAAAAATCCTGGAAGCACAGCAGCACGGCGACCTTGTTGCTTCTGGCCGTGGCGATCAGGTTGTCGAGTCCCTTGAAGTAGATTGTCGGCAACTCGTCGATGATGATGCCCGATTTGAGCTGGCCTTTCTTATTTATGAGCTTGACAATCCGGGAATTATACAATCCCAAAGCCGCTCCGTAAATGTTTTGCCTGTCGGGATTGTTCCCCACGCAGAGTATCTTGGGATCGTCCGGGTTATTGATGTCGAGCGTGAAATCGTCGCCCGACATGACCCAATATAGCTGGGGCGAAATCATGCGGGAAAGCGGAATTTTGGCCGATGCTATCTGGCCCTGAAGCTGGTCTTGAGCGCCTCCGAGCCAGGCATCCATAAAGGGGCTGAGGTAGTTTT
>DXLM01000090.1 GCA_019414725.1 Bacteroides sp. | reverse complement strand
GACTCAAACTTGAATCCCGTATTTTCCATTTACACAAAATATTTTATAGTGCCAAAAAAATGTTTGTGACATTTTTCTTTGTACAAAAAATGTCACAAACATTATGACGTTATTTGGAAGACTCAGTATCTAGTTTTGATAAGAAACGTTTGTGGTCTACGATATAACGGATATGTATTCCTTCACCAATAATTCCTTTAGAATCGGAAGCGGAAACCTTAAACGTCAACTTTCTGCCTTCTTCCTCTTCCAGTATGGCTGTGGCTGAAATTACTTCACCAAGTCCTGAAGGTTTGATATGTGAAGTTTGAATCATTGCTCCTACCGTTGTGGAATCTTTCGGCAGATATGGTTTGACAGCATTCATGGCAGCATTCTCCATAAGTGCGACTAAAGCAGGAGTAGCAAACACTTCCATGTCGCCCGATCCTAAAGTTAGGGCAGTGTTTCCTTTGCAGACAGTTGTTTGGGAGGTATAAGTTAATCCTTTTTCCATAATTGCTTTTTTTATTTGATGGTTGTACTTAAGTCGTTTCCTGAAGGACGTTGGAATATTCGCAAGCCGAATTCGGGAATTACAGCAAGAATATGATCGAAGATTTCTCCTTGAATTTGTTCATACTCGGGCCATACAGTGGTGTTCGAGAAACAATATATTTCCAATGGAAGTCCTTCAGAAGTAGGTTGCATCTGACGTACCATGATCATTAATTCTTTATGTGTACGAGGGTGTTCTCGCAGGTAATTCTGGAGATAGCTGCGGAAAACATATAGGTTTACCACTTGTGTTTCAGGTTTAGCTTGTGCTTCATCTATCCATCCGCGAGAGGCAAACATTATCTTTTCTTTGTCGGAACAGAAATGTACGGTTGTCATGTCTATGAATATTGAACGTTTGATGCGTCGTCCTCCTGTTTCACGCATTCCTCGCCAATTCTGAAATGAATCGCTGACTAGTGCGTAGGGAGGTATGGTTGTAATCGTCTTGTCGAAGTTACGTACCTTGACGGTAGTCAGTGAAACTTCCAGTACATCACCGTCTGCTCCGTACTTGGGCATGGTAATCCAGTCTCCCGGGCGCAGCATATCGTTGGCCGAAAGCTGTACGCCTGCTACAAGTCCCAATATACTGTCTTTGAAAATCAACATCAGGACAGCGGCCGAAGCTCCCAGACCAGCTAGGATGGTTGCTGCATTTTGGTCGATCAGTATGCTGATGATTAATATGATTCCTATACCGATGGCAACCAAATTAATCATCTGATAGATTCCTTTCAGCGGGCGGTTGCGTAGCGTTTCATGCTCATTGGAAATTTCGTATAGTGAATTTAAGAACGAATTAACAAGCATGAGAGTTGTGATTACCAGATATATAAGACATCCTTTTAATAATATATCAAGGACTTGGGGTATATTGTTAAAGACAAATGGCAGTAACAGGTAAAACATGATGGGAGGAATCATACGGCAAAAGCTGGTCATCATTCTTTCGTTGAACAAGTAGTCGTCCCATGTAGCTTTGGTGCGAGATGTTATTTTGTGAACTGCTGGTATGACCAAGTGTCTGAATAATTTGGTTATGATATATGAAATCAGCAGGATAAGTGCGATAAGTGTAAGACGGGTGCTCCAGCTTATATTCTCTTTGTCAATGCCCATATCTGATAATTGTTGGGCTATCTCTACATACAAATCTTCCATGATTATGCGTATTTTATATATGTTACGGGCAAATATACGAAGGTTTTTTTATATATTTATCGGCAAGTAATTATAGATTAGAAGAATGTTTCATGTTTATCGTTCGTTAATTTTTATACTTTGCAGCTTGCTATGTCTGCCGTCGTGTATTCGTGACGATTCGCCATCCGGTGCGGAAGGAGTTCGTCCTGGAGACAGACTGCCCGATTTTACAGTTTCTTTAAATGATAATACCCTTGTGGTTGCTTCCGACCTGCTTGGCAAGGTTGCTGTTTTAGTGTTTTTTCATACGGAATGTCCCGACTGCCAGAAAGAATTTCCTGTCGTACAACGGCTTTATGATTATTACAGAGATAATTCTACGGTAAAAATATATTGTATCAGCAGAGAAGAACCTGCTGACGAAGTTGCTGCATATTGGCAGGAAAACGGACTTACTATACCTTATTCTCCTCAGTCGGGCAGGGAGGTATATAACTTGTTTTCTGAACGAGGTATCCCTCGAATTTACGTTTCGGACAAGCACCTTGTGGTATATTCAGTCTATTCCGATAATCCGATTGCTGCATTCGAACAGTTGAAATCGGATGTAGAATATTGCTTGAACGGAAATTAATTTGCATTGCACGAATATATGCTATATGTGCATTTTTTTATCATATCTTTTTGCAAAACAAATGGTTTCATTAAATTTGCCGTCAATTAAACTACTAATACTAATAAATATATTATCTAATGAGCTTGAAAATTGTTGTATTGGCAAAGCAAGTACCTGACACTCGCTGTGTAGGGAAAGATGCCATGAATGCCGACGGTACAATTAACCGTGCGGCTCTTCCGGCTATCTTCAATCCGGAAGACCTGAATGCTTTGGAACAAGCGCTCAGACTGAAAGACACACATCCGGGTTCTACCGTAACCATCTTGACGATGGGACCGGGACGTGCCGCTGAAATCATTCGTGAAGGATTATACAGAGGAGCTGATAATGGCTATTTGTTGACTGACCGCGCTTTTGCAGGTGCTGATACGCTGGCTACTTCGTATGCGCTGGCTACGGCTATCCGTAAGATTGGTGAATATGATATCATTGTGGGTGGTCGTCAGGCTATTGATGGTGATACTGCACAGGTAGGTCCTCAGGTAGCAGAAAAGTTGGGATTACCTCAGGTTACATACGTTGAAGAAATTCAAGAGGTAAAAGACGGGCGTATCCGTGTGAAACGTCATATCGACGGTGGTGTGGAAACAGTAGAAGCTCCACTTCCGATTGTCTTGACTGTAAACGGTAGCGCAGCTCCTTGTCGTCCGCGTAATGCAAAACTGGTTCAGAAATATAAACGTGCTTTGGGCGGACAGGAAAAAGCTGCCATTACAAAAGATGGAGCAGAGTTGCCTTATGCTTCTTTATACGAAAGCCGTCCTTATCTGAATATTATAGAGTGGAGTGTTGCCGATGTGAATGGTGATACGAAACAATGTGGTTTGTCGGGCTCACCTACCAAGGTGAAGAAGATTGAAAATATTATCTTCCAGGCTAAGGAAAGCAAAACTATTACAGGTAGCGATGCTGATGTAGAAAACTTGATTGTAGAACTGTTGGCTAACCACACTATTGGATAAAGACTATGAATAACGTATTTGTATATTGTGAGATGGAAGGCAAGCATGTTGCCGATGTCAGTCTCGAACTTTTAACCAAAGGTCGTAAGTTAGCCAATCAGTTGGGATGCCAGCTGGAAACAATCTGTGCCGGCAGCGACCTTGCCGATGTAGAAAAACAAGTTTTGCCATACGGAGTAGACCGTGTTCATGTATTCGATGCTCCGGGCTTGTTCCCTTATACTTCACTTCCTCATACTTCTATTCTTGTCAACTTGTTTAAGGAAGAAAAACCACAAATCTGTCTGATGGGAGCTACCGTTATCGGTCGTGACCTGGGACCGCGTGTTTCTTCAGCTCTGACAAGTGGTTTGACTGCCGACTGTACTCAGTTGGAAATCGGTAATCATGAAGATAAGAAGAATGGGGTTACTTATGAAAATCTGTTGTATCAGATTCGTCCAGCTTTTGGTGGTAACATTGTAGCTACTATCATCAATCCGGAACACCGTCCGCAGATGGCGACTGTTCGTGAAGGCGTGATGAAGAAAGAAATTGTTGATGCTAACTACCAGGGTGAGGTTATTCGTCACGATGTTGCGAAATATGTACCCGAAACAGATTATGTGGTAAAGGTTATCGACCGTCATGTTGAGAAAGCTAAACATAACCTGAAAGGTGCTCCTATTGTGATTGCAGGTGGTTACGGTATGGGAAGTAAGGAAGGATTCGACATGCTGTTCGAACTTGCTAAGGAACTTCATGCAGAAGTAGGCGCGAGCCGTGCTGCTGTAGATGCTGGTTTCTGCGAACACGACCGTCAGATTGGTCAGACAGGTGTAACAGTACATCCGAAGCTGTATATCGCATGTGGTATTTCTGGTCAGATTCAGCACATTGCTGGTATGCAGGATGCAGGTATCATTATATCTGTGAACAATGATCCTAATGCACCAATTAACACCATCGCTGATTATGTAATCAACGGAACAGTGGAAGAAGTGATTCCGAAAATGATTAAGTATTATAAAAAGAACAGTAAATAATGGCAAACTTTTATACAGAACATCCGGAACTCAAGTTTCACTTGAATAATCCGATGATGGAGCGTATCTGTCAGTTGAAAGAACGCGATTACAGAGATAAAGACGAGTACGATTATGCACCGCTGGATTATGCGGATGCAATCGACTCTTACGATAAAGTATTGGAAATTACCGGTGAAATTACCGGTGAGGTGATTGCTGCAAATGCAGAAGGAGTAGACGAAGAAGGTCCGCATTGTGCAAACGGTCGTGTGGAATATGCTTCTGGTACAAAGGCTAACCTGGATGCAATGGTAAAGGCTGGTCTGAATGGTATGACAATGCCTCGCCGATTTGGTGGCTTGAACTTCCCGATCACTCCGTATACCATGTGTGCGGAAATCGTGGCTCAGGCTGATGCTGGTTTCGGTAATATCTGGTCACTTCAGGACTGTATCGAAACACTTTATGAATTTGGAAACGAAGATCAGCACAGTCGTTTTATTCCACGTATCTGCGCAGGTGAGACCATGTCTATGGACTTGACTGAGCCGGATGCAGGTTCTGACCTTCAGAGCGTAATGTTGAAGGCTACTTACGATGAGGCTAATAACTGCTGGCGTCTGAATGGTGTGAAACGTTTTATTACAAACGGTGATGCCAACTTGCATCTGGTATTGGCTCGTTCGGAAGAAGGTACACACGACGGTCGTGGATTGTCTATGTTTATTTACGACAAGAATGACGGTGGTGTAGATGTACGCCGCATCGAAAACAAACTGGGTATTCATGGTTCTCCAACTTGTGAATTGGTTTACAAGAATGCAAAGGCTGAACTTTGTGGTGAACGTAAGCTTGGTTTGATTAAATATGTCATGGCTTTGATGAACGGTGCTCGTCTGGGTATCGCTGCTCAGTCAGTTGGTTTGAGCCAGGCTGCATACGATGAGGCTTTGGCTTATGCAAAAGACCGTAAGCAGTTTGGTAAAGCCATTATCGAGTTCCCGGCTGTATACGATATGCTGGCTACCATCAAAGCAAAACTTGATGCTGGTCGTGCTTTGTTGTATCAGACTTCTCGCTATGTAGATATCTATAAAGCTTTGGATGATATCGCTCGTGAACGCAAGCTGACTCCGGAAGAACGTCAGGAACAGAAACGCTATGCAAAACTGGCCGACAGCTTTACTCCACTGGCAAAAGGTATGAACTCTGAATATGCTAACCAGAATGCATACGACTGTATTCAGGTACATGGTGGTTCTGGTTTCATGATGGAATATGCTTGTCAGCGTATTTACCGTGATGCTCGTATCACAAGCATTTACGAAGGTACTACTCAGTTGCAGACTGTTGCTGCTATCCGTTATGTAACAAACGGAGCTTATGCTGCTACTTTGCACGAATACGAACTGATTCCTTGTGCACCAGAATTTGAAGGCTACCTGAATCGTATTAAAGATATGACTCGTAAGCTGGAAGCTTGTACAAATGCAGTAAAAGAGGCTCAGAATCAGGAACTACTCGACTTCGTAGCACGTCGTCTGTATGAAATGGCAGCTGTCTGTGTAATGAGTCATTTGTTGCTTCAGGATGCAACGAAAGCTCCAGAACTGTTTGCTCAGTCATTGAATGTATATGTAAATTATGCAGAATCGGAAGTTGAAAAGCATTTTAACTTTATCCGTAAGTTCAATGCTGAAGAACTTGCTAGTTATCGGAAATAATTAACAGTTCCTTTTTACATAGAGAAAGCCCGGTGTGTAGCCGGGCTTTTTTTGTGACACTTCTTAAAGGCATATTGCAATTATCAGTTTATCTCTATAATAGATGCTTGAACTTACGTCTTAACCAGCGGTCGAAAATTCTCAGTAAAGGTAGTGCAATCAGCATCGGAAGATAAAAAAGGAGTGATGAAGGCTCTGGCAGATTGTTGACCGACGCATGTAATCCTTCGGATATTTCTTTTCCATACATCCATATAATCATACCCAGACATCCTCCTGTCATCAGCATGACAGTGATAATCATTAATATAAATAAGCGTTTTTCTTGTCGTTTTTCACGCAGATACATTTCTTCTCCGATTCGTTTCATCATGCGATAGGTGAAATTACTAGGAAGCTGGGGAGTCTTACTTTGTTTGGCAGCTTTCTTTAGTCCTTGGTCTTTATATTCTGTCATTTTTAGTCCTCCTTTTGCATTAATACATATAATTTCTTGCGCAAGCGGTGTAGCTTGACTTTAATATTTCCTTCGTTCAGATTCAGAATCTGTGCAAGTTCTTGAATGGAATGTTCTTCTTCATAAAACAAAGTGACCAGTGCCCGTTCTTCGGCTGTTAGCTTGATTAATGCCTGTTGCAGTTTTTCTATTTGCTCTTCCGATTCATTGTTTAATGCGTCATCTATTTGTGTATCCGATATTCGATTCCACTGATTATCATCTATAACTGTTTGCTCTACATTCTTTTTTCTAAGAAAAGATAGGGCGGTATTATAGGCGATACGGTAAATCCACGTAGAAAAACTACTTTTCCCATTGAATGAAGATAAATGTTCAAAGGCTTTCATAAATGTATCCTGAGTCAACTCTTCAGCATCTTCTTCGGAATTGACCATACGGACAATCAGTGAAAAAACCGGTTGCCCATAAGTATCGAGGAAGTAAGCATACTCTTCTGTTTTTCCTGCCAGGATACGCGTGATGATATATGATTCGTCTTTTTCCATTTGTTCTTTTAGACGCTTCTTCAAAAGGAAGGTTACAGCAGTTTGAGAAAAAATTTTTTCTTTATTTTTATGTAACCTTTTGGGCCTTTTCTTCGTCTAAACGGACAAAGAAACAAAATTATTCACTTTAAAGAAAAACGATATGGATGAATTGACAATTGTTGCTAATGTAGCGATAGTTTTTGGAGTTATTTACAAGTTGTTCGAACTGTTTGTCGGTAGAAAAGAACGTATGATGCTGATAGAAAAACTTCCAGCAGAAGCTCTTGCTGACGGGAAATTGAAAAATGGGTATTTATCCTCTTTATTTAACTGCATGGGAGGTGGACTGGTTTCATCTGTATCTCTCCGTTTTGGTTGTTTATTGGTAGGACTTGGGTTAGGTTTGTTAATAGGATATTGTATTGTAGTAGAAACTCAGCCTGAATATTTTATGGAAAATGTTGGGCATACAGTACGTGAAACAGTATCTATTATTTATGGAGCAAGCGTGTTGCTCGGAGGAGGGCTTGGACTGATTGTTGCATTTGTTATTGAGGTTATGCGTGCTTCACGAAATAAATGATATAAATTCAATGTGAAATCAGAAAATAGTAAGCAGCCCGCCATTGATGAAAAATGCATTGATGGCGGACTTTTTTTTGAAAAATAGTGACTGTAAGCTTGCTTATATTGAATTTCAGTCATAAATAAAAGTTTATATCCTGAGCTTTTATAAAGTCTTTGTATCTTTGTCTGTATAATCAAATTGAATTTATGGCAAAGAAAGAGGAATATAAACAGCGGAATATTGATTTTCTAAAAGAAATTTCGCAAAAAGAAGGAGTGCAAAGACATCCTTCCGGCATTATGTATCAGATTGTTCAGCAGGGAACTGGTACGCAATCGCCTAATTTGAGAAGCATTGTTTCTGTACATTATCGGGGTACGCTGATAAATGGTCGTGAGTTTGATAACTCGTGGAAGAGAGGATGTCCTGAAGCATTGAGAGTTTCTGATGTAATAGAAGGTTGGCGGATTGCTTTGCAACAAATGCATGTTGGGGACCGTTGGGTGATTTATATTCCTTCAGAACTTGGGTATGGTAGTCGGACTTCAGGCCCTATCCCAGCTTGCTCTACATTGATATTCGAAATAGAATTGTTGAATGTTTTTTAATGTTGAAGATGCTTGATAAGGCGATTCTATAATTTATTACCTCTTATTTTTTATAAGAAAATCTTCTGTTCAAGTGTCTTTCTCATAATTGGCGTTTTGTAAAGATCTCCAATCGATTGATTCTGGCTTAGATTTGAACAAGCAACTTCTGTTGATGAAGTTAATGTGAAAATACTTATATTTTAGGTAATTATAGATGCCTGAAAGAAAACTTGTCAGATGACGGCATTTTTCTGATAACTCGCAGATAATATCTGATAAAATAAAAGCCATAGCAGCTTGCCAGTTTAACTGGTGAATGCTATGGCTCTTATTTTTATAAATCAATTCTATCTTCTTATATCATTATAACTTTCAGTAAATGTATAGAATTTTGAATGTGAAGATAGACTCTTATTTTACTGTTTTTCCATTTATCTGAAGATTTTTCATTGTGATATCCGTTACATTTTCTATCCGGTTACCACCTTTCTTTACATTGTTAAATTGTGAATCTTCAACAGATATATTATATACGCAATCTTTGTTTGGTAGTCCTACTGCATAAATTCCATATTGGCTGTTTTCGCAAGTGATGTTTTTTAAATGTACATTTCGTACAATAGGAGGGAAGGCTCGGTTGCAGTTTTCTTTACTTTCATATAGCAAATTAATTTTTAAAACAGCTTCATGACATTGGCCTACTTTGATGTTTCTTACAAAAACGTTTTCTACGATACCTCCACGGCAGTCATTTGTTTTAATTCGGATAACTCTGTCCAGTTGTGGGCTATCCATTACGCAGTTTTCAACATATAGGTTACGGTAACCTCCAGAAATCTCACTGCCAATAACAACACCTCCATGTCCGTTTTTCATTTCGCAGTTGCGTACAATGATGTTTTCACTTGGTCGATTCCATTTTCTTCCGTCTTCATTTCGTCCGGACTTGATGGCAATGCAGTCATCTCCTGTATCGAAACGACAGTTCTCGATTAATACATTCTTACAAGATTCCGGGTCACATCCGTCTCCGTTGGGACCACGATTGTAGATTTTAACTCCACGCACAATCAGACTTTCGCAAAGAAGGGGATGAATTACCCAGAACGGTGAATTGAGCAAAGTAACATCTTCTATTAAAATAGTATTGCAAAGGTAGAAGTTGATGAGTTGTGGGCGTAAAGCATCTTCAGGTGTCATAACTCGTTCATAAATAGGGCGTTTTAACTCAGCATAACCCATAAGGCGTTCGCGGCTTCCTAGTTTTTGACTGTGCATGCCTTCTTTCCATCCGTAGTGTGCAGCACCACACATTGGCCACCAGGTTTCATTCGACCCTTGTCCGTCGATAGTTCCTTTTCCGGTAATAGCGATGTTTGATTCTCCGTAGGCATAAATCAATGGGCGTGCATTGTAGCAGTCTAAACCTTCCCAGCGTGTAATAACTCCCGGAAAATATAGTTTCTGATCTGTTGAAAACTTCAATGTAGCCCCTTCTTCAAGATGCAGGTTTACATTACTTTTCATTGTAATAGGGCCTGTATAAAAAGTTCCTTTAGGGATAACGACGGTACCTCCTCCTTCCTGATTGCAGGTTGTAATTGCCAAATTGATCTGTTCATGACATGGCTGATCGGGGGTATCTGTCGTGGCTCCAAAGTCTTTAATGTTGTAAGCTTTCCCCGGGAAACTGGTTCGTTTAATTTGTTGTTCGATTTTTACACTTTCTTTAAATGCTTTATCAAAATCGATTGGCTCGGAAGCAAATAAAGAAATACATAGAAATACCATCAGGCTAGTCACCCCTAATTTTTTCCAGTTAGATGGAAAACGTAGTTTTGTACAAATGTTTTCTTTCATGGTAATAAATTTTTTGTTTTAAATTTGTTAGTGTTCTCAAAGATACAATTTTTTAATATTGTGGTCGTTCACGGAATACTTATTTCTTTCGATTTGTTTCAAAAGTAATGTAATTGGTAAAAAATACGTTGTTTCTGGCTCCTACGAGAGAGGTTATCTGCTCTGAGCATTTGTAAACATATACTCGCTTTTTGATTTTGGGGAGGATACTGCTTGTTTTGCGTACTTTGATTCTGCATTGCCTAGTATGTGAGGTTTTTCGTTTGTTTTTTTATTTGGTAATGAATGGTGAAAAATATTTTCTGATGATACATTCTGTTTTTAAGTTATATAAATATGCTGGGCAGATTATTGGGTATGCGTATGGTTTTTAATATACAATGGGCTAGACTTGCTTTTTCGAAATACCTATTATTTTTATCCTTCATTTATGCTGCTGTTTTTCTTTTTATTAGTTGCTGATAATCAGTCTGTTCATTATGCTGAAAAAAATATGCTGTAATTTTAAAAAAA
>DXLM01000009.1 GCA_019414725.1 Bacteroides sp. | reverse complement strand
AGATATAAACCTATTTTATCATAAATAACTTGCAAAAATCATAGTAGTATGGCTGGTTTTCAAATCACAAAAAACAGGAACTGTCACTCAACTTCCCCTTGGCTATTTATTTCAGGGAAAAGCTATCCGCATTTTATATCATTATCCAGATATAGAAGAATTTTTTCATATAAAGCCTAACGCTTCGGTTAATAAAGAATTAATTCGTATAGGAAAACTAGCAGGAATAACAAAACATTTTTCTTTCCATACAGCACGTCATACGAATGCTACCTTATTAATATATAAAGGTGTACAGCTTTCTACCGTGCAAAAACTATTAGGACATCGTAATATAAAAACAACCCAAGTTTATGGTGAAGTACTACCGCAAACGATAATCAAGGAACTAAAAAAATGCAAGTTTTGATTAAACAGGTAAATGTAGAATGTATAATAGAAGAATTAACCTAACAACAAATAGGTAGAAAATCAAAGTATTCCATTAGACAAAAGTACACATTGCATCTAGATATATTATCAGAATCTACATGAAACTGTTTTTATTATGTATCAGTTTTCCCAAAACTGCCTATTAGTTTAGTCCGGCAAAAACTTTGGTTGTTTCGTTCATTGGTCTGGAAAGCCAAGAAGTAACTATCAAGCCTACTGTTAAGGTCGTACTTCGTTCAGATTCAGAACAATTGGATGAAGTTATGGTTGTTGCTTATGGAGGAGCTACCAAACGTTCTTTTACAGGTTCAGCTACTGAAATTGGTGGAGAGCAAATCTCGTTGAAGAATCCGACTGAACTATCTAAAGCATTGGCTGGAGAAGTTGCCGGAGTACAAGTGATGTCTACTTCTGGACAACCTGGAAGTAATGCTAGTATCCGTATTCGTGGTTTAGGTTCAGCATATTCTAGCCGTTCTCCGTTGTATGTTGTAGATGGTATTCCTTTTGAAGCTGATTTAAGTGGTATCGATCCAAGTGATATTGCTTCTATGACAGTTTTGAAAGATGCTACTGCTACTGCATTGTATGGATCTCGTGCTGCAAATGGTGTAGTCTTGATTACTACTAAAAAAGGTGAAGCAGGTAAAACACGTGTTGATGCTGAAGTTAAATATGGTGCAAACATGCGTTTGACTCCGCTTTATGATGTAATTGATAGTCCGGAAAGATTTACAGAGCTTACTTGGGAAAGTTTACGTGGTTATGCAGAAGTTGCTGGTGGGTATGATCGTGCTACAGCTGCAACATGGGCTTCACAACAGTTGTTCGGAGGACAAAATGGTATTGCTCCTATATATAATATGTGGAACGCAGATGGTGACAAGTTGATTGATCCTTCTACAGGACGTTTTTATAGTGGCATTACACGTAAATATACTCCGGAAAAATGGGAGGATTATTTGTTTAGAACAGGTCAGAAATTTGATGCTAGCCTTAAAATCTCAGGTGGTAACGAGAAAATGACCCATTATACAGCTTTTAGTTATCTGAAGGATGAAGGATATTATATTTCTTCGGATTACGAACGATTCAATGTTCGTAACAATATGAGTAATCAGATTGCCCCTTGGTTGAAAGCTACAACATCATTATCGTATGCATATATGATTACCAATAAGCCGGGACAGTCTGATAGTAATATGAACAATGGTTTCCAGTTTATAAACGGTATGCCTTCATTGTTCCCTGTTTTTGAACGTGATGAAAACGGAAATATTGTACAAGATACAAGCATTGGAGGAAATAAATACGATTATGGTATGAATGCCGGTTATAGCCGTCCGTTTGCTGCTGGTATTAATCCTGCTGGTGCATTGCTTTTGGATAAAGATGAAATCAAGACACACCAGTTTAATGGTAATGCTTCATTTGAGGCTCGTTTCTTGAAACACTTCAAAGCAACTGCTAATGTTGGTTTGCAGTATTATGGTCAGGCTGAAAACGAATTGACAAATCCATATTATGGTGATAGTGCTGGTAAAGGACAAATTGTGAAAACTCAGGTGAATTATTTGAACTTTACTGCTAACCAGATTTTATCATGGACTCAAAGTTTTGGAAGAAATAATTTTGAAGCTTTTGTTGCTCATGAATCAACAAATAGTACAACCAACGTATCATATGGTGCTAAATCAAAAATGGTTCGTCCGGATAATACAGAATGGAGTAATGCTGTTATAATGGATTATATGGAATCGTATACTTATGGTTATGCGATTGAAAGTTATTTTGGTCAGTTGCGTTATGACTGGGATAATAAATATTTTATTCACGGAACACTTCGTGCTGATGGTAGTTCACGTTTTGCTAAAGGTCATAAGTGGGGAACATTTGGATCTATTGGAACTGCATGGGCTATTACTAACGAAGAATTTATGAAAGATATCAAATGGTTGAAGAATTTGAAATATAAATTGAGCTGGGGTGTTCTTGGTAATCAGGATTTTATAACAAGTCCTGTTGTCGCTGGATACTATCCATATGAAGATTTGTATCAGATTAACAACTTGAACGATAATTATACTTTCAGCTTTGTTTATAAAGGTAATCCTGATTTAACTTGGGAAAGAAGTTCTACTATTAATACTGGTATTGAATTTGATATTGCTGGTATACTTGAAGGTGAAGTTGAATATTTCCATAAAAAGACAACTGATATGTTGTTTATGAAGCAGGTAGCTCCTTCTTTGGGATATGCTTCTTATCCTGTTAATGATGGAGAGCTGGTAAATCAGGGTGTAGAATTTTCTTTGACTGCACATCTTTTGAATAAGAAAGATTATAAATTCGATTTCCGTGTTAATGGTGGATATTATAAGAATGAAATGACTAAGATGCCTATTGATGAAACTACAGGTAAAGAGAAGGCTTTGGAATTAAGCACTTACTATGGATGGGCAAAAGGACATTCTTTGTATGATTTCTACATGCGTGAATATGCAGGTGTAGATCCTCAGACCGGATACGCTATGTATAATCAGTATTATAATGTATTGCCTGATGGTACTAAAGAGTTGATTACAGATATGGAAACTTATAAATCAACTAAAACCATCAATAAACTGGAAGTAGAGCAGACAAGCGACTGGAGTCAAGCTACTAAGAAATTTGTTGATAAATCAGCAATACCTGCTTTACAAGGTGGTTTTGGTTTTGATTTATATGCAAAAGGATTTACTTTGAATGCGACATTCTCATATAGCTTGGGAGGATATGGTTACGATTATAATTATCAGGAATTAATGCATAATGATGGGGCTGGAAAGCATAATTGGCATAAAGATATTGAAAACCGTTGGCAGCAGCCTGGTGATATTACAGATGTTCCTCGACTTACCAATAACTATGGTGGAGGGGATGACGGTACTAGTTATGCTAATGCAACTTCAACACGTTTCTTGACTAGCCGTTCTTATCTGAACCTGTCTAATCTTCGTTTGGGATATACTTTCCCACAAAGCATTACTTCTAAACTGCACCTGGGAGGTCTGAGCGTATATGTATCTGGAGACAACTTGTTCTTCCTTTCGGCTCGTAAAGGTTATGTGGCTAATGCTTCTTCAGGTAGTAGAGATACGGTCAACAATGATAATAATAATGACTCAGGAGAATCAGGCAGAAGCCAATACAGCCCATTGAGTACAATTATGGGAGGTATTAAAGTTCAGTTTTAACTAAAATAAAATCAGAAATTTATGAAATTAAATAAATACATTCCGGTTGCTGCTTTAAGTTTGATGCTTCTAAACAGTGGATGTTCAGATTCATTTTTGGAAAAAAGTCCTTCGGATTATATCACATCTGGTGATTTGGAAGAAGTGGCTAAATGGAATACCAATATATTGATGGGACAAGCATTAGGTACTTATTCTACAACATTTGCAATGTCTACAGGTGATGTAAAAGGTCATGATGACTTCGGACAGAAAGCTGTTGATATAGCAACAGACTTGATGAGTGGAGATATGGTCATTATGATGAAAGGATATGGCTGGTTTGAATATGCTGGTGATTTGACTTGTTCAACTCGTACAGCATCTCAGTTCTCTTATCAATTCTGGAGATATTATTATCGTCTTATCAAAGCTGCCAATGAAATTATTGATGCTGCTGGAGGTGATGAAGCGAAACCTACTGGAGAAAATGGTGTGTATTTTGCACAAGCCAAAGCTTTGAGAGCGCATTCTTATTTTAACTTGGTAAACTTATATGCCCGTCCTTATCAGGAAGATAAAACAGCTTTAGCAATACCTATTTATCGTACTCAATTAACTTCGGAAGCTGCAAAGAAATCAAGTGTAGAAGAAGTTTATAAACTGATTGTTAAAGATTTGACAGATGCTATTCCTATGCTTGAAGGATATGAACGTCCTTCAGGACAAAAGGACCAGATTAATCAGGCGGTAGCAAAAGGTATGCTGGCTTATGCTTATCTTATGATGGGTGAAAATGGAGAAGCGGCTCGATTGACTCAAGAGGTGATTGATTCGAAAGAGTTTACCTTGATGAATAGAACGGAAGTTATCAATTCAGGATTTAGTTCTGTTTCTATTCCTGGATGGATGTGGGCTATTGATCTGACAACAAGTAACTCTCCGGCTCTGCCTACATTCTGGGGACATATGGACTTGTTTACATATAGCTATGCGTATGCCGGCGGTGAAAAATTGATTGATACTAATTTGTATAATTCTATACCGGATACAGATGTTCGTAAAAAATGGTTTACTGAAACAGATGAAAAGGGAGAACAATATGAATTGACAAACTGGTGGAAATTCTATAACAGCAAGCGTATCTTAGGAAACAGAGAATGGTATGACGATGAAGTATATATGCGTGTCGCTGAAATGTATTTGATAAATGCAGAAGCTAATGCACGAGAGAATAATCTTTCTGATGCGAAAATTTCTTTGAAAGCTTTATTGGATGAGCGTGATACAGAAGCAGCCGCAAAAGTAGAACAGATGGGTAAAGAAGGGCTTTTGGATGAAATTTACTTTAACTGGCGTTTGGAATTATGGGCTGAAGGACGTGGATTGCTTACAATGAAGCGTTTCCAGAAGAGTATTACTCGTTGTGCAGAAGATGCTATGCTTCCTGGACAAACTTATGATTATAAAGATGAACGCTTGACATTTAAAATTCCAGAAAAAGAGATTATAAATAATCCGAATTTGGATGATTAAGTTAAAGCATAAGCACTGATATTTTAGAACCCCGTCATTGGCATTAAACTGTTGATGACGGGGTTTTATTGTTTCGGATGATTTTCATAAAATACATAGCATGATGTTTGGGGCTGTATGATAAATACTTATTGTATGAATGTTTCTTTAATTTTTTGTTTGATAAAATACTTGGTGCGTGCTTTTTCGCTATATTTGCCACAATTAGACATACAACTATACTGAATGAAAGAATTTGTTATATCAGATGCGCAGACTGAAAAGGCTGCATTGGTGGGTTTGATTACCCAGACACAGAACGAGCGTAAAACGAATGAATATTTGGATGAACTTGCTTTTCTTGCAGAAACGGCAGGAGCTGAGGTCGTAAAACGTTTTACTCAAAAAATGGATTATCCCAATACTGTGACATACGTAGGTAAAGGTAAGTTGCAGGAAATTAAAGAATATCTTCTTCAGAAAAAGGAGGAAGAAGGAGAAGAAGTGGGTATGGTTATCTTTGATGATGAACTTTCTGCCAAACAGATACGTAATATCGAAAAGGAGCTGAATGTAAAGATTCTGGACCGTACATCGCTTATTCTGGATATTTTTGCGATGCGTGCACAAACTGCCAATGCCAAGACACAGGTTGAATTGGCACAATATAAATACATGCTACCCCGTTTGCAACGTTTGTGGACTCACCTTGAGCGTCAGGGTGGTGGTTCCGGAGCCGGAGGTGGTAAGGGTTCTGTTGGTCTTCGTGGACCGGGTGAAACTCAGCTTGAAATGGACCGTCGTATTATTTTGAATCGTATGGCTTTACTAAAACAGCGTCTGGCTGAAATAGATACTCAGAAATCTACTCAGCGTAAAAATCGCGGACGCTTGATTCGTGTTGCTCTGGTTGGATATACGAATGTCGGAAAATCGACATTGATGAATTTATTGGCTAAAAGTGAAGTCTTTGCTGAAAATAAGCTGTTTGCTACTCTTGATACGACAGTACGTAAGGTGATTATTGAAAACTTGCCTTTCCTGCTTTCCGATACGGTAGGTTTTATTCGTAAACTTCCAACTGATTTGGTCGATTCGTTTAAATCTACACTGGATGAAGTGCGTGAAGCTGATTTATTGCTTCATGTGGTAGATATCTCTCATCCTGATTTTGAGGAGCAGATACAGGTGGTAGATAAAACAATTGCTGATTTAGGAGCAGGAGGAAAGCCTACCATGATTGTATTCAATAAGATAGATGCGTATACCTATGTAGAAAAGGCTGAAGATGATTTGACTCCGAAAACGAAGGAGAATATTACGCTGGAAGAGCTTATGCATACATGGATGGCTAAGATGAATGATAATTGTATCTTTATTTCGGCTCGAAATAAAACGAATATCGATGAACTGAAGGAAATTGTTTATAAGAAAGTAAGAGAGTTGCATGTGCAGAAGTATCCTTATAATGATTTCCTTTATCAAACTTATGATGAAGAATAATTATGATAAATTACCGTTCGCTGACTGATGAAGAAATAAACAGGCTGGAATCGCAGCTTTGTTCGGCTTCCGACTGGAAGGATGTACGGGTGGCTGAACGTTTCACTCCTGACTATGTACATCATGCTCGTTTTTCCGGGAAGGTGTGTCTGGGAGTATTTGAACACGAATTTACATTGCCGGGAGGTATCTGTAAGCATTCCGAATTATCGTATGTGACTCTGCATAATGTGACAGTGGGAGATAACTGTTGCATTGAAAATGTAAAGAATTACATTGCTAACTATGAGATTGGGGCATATACATTTATCGAGAATGTGGATATTATTCTGGTAGACCGGAAATCTCGTTTTGGAAATGGGGTAGAGGTGTCTGTCTTGAATGAAACAGGAGGTCGTGAGGTTATGATTCATGACCGTCTTTCTGCACATCAGGCATATATTATGGCACTTTACCGTCATCGTCCGCAGCTCATTGAGCGTATGAAAGCGTTGGTTGAGGCTTATGCAGACGAACATGCTTCGGATAGAGGAACGATAGGTTCGCACGTCACGATTGTCAATTCGGGATATATTAAAAATGTGCGTATCGGTGACCATTGTGAAATAGAGGGAGCTGGCAGACTGAAGAACGGTAGTATTAACAGTAATGCTGACGATCCGGTACATATCGGTTACGGAGTGGTATGTGATGATTTTATTATCTCCAGTGGTTCGCACATAGAGGATGGCACGATGATGACTCGCTGTTTTGTGGGACAGGCTTGTCATATGGGGCATAATTATTCGGCTTCGGATTCTTTGTTTTTCAGCAATTGTCAGGAGGAAAATGGAGAAGCATGTGCTATTTTTGCCGGACCGTTTACGGTGACTCATCATAAGTCAACTTTGCTGATTGCCGGGATGTTTTCATTTATGAATGCGGGTTCAGGATCTAACCAGAGTAATCATATGTATAAGCTGGGGCCGATTCATCAGGGAGCGTTGGAAAGAGGTGCTAAGACTACTTCGGATTCATATATCCTTTGGCCTGCACGTATCGGAGCCTTTTCACTTGTAATGGGACGTCATGTCAATCATCCTGATACATCGGATTTACCTTTCTCTTATTTGATAGAGGATAAAAATACGACTTATCTGGTTCCGGGGGTTAATCTTCGTAGCGTCGGCACAATTCGTGATGCACAGAAATGGCCGAAACGTGATTTGCGTAAAGATCCTTTCCGTCTGGATCAGATTAATTATAATTTGCTCAGTCCATACACAATTCAGAAGATGATGAAAGGACGGAGTATTCTGAAAGAGTTGGAAAGAGTATCGGGAGAAACTTCGGAAACATATTCTTATCAGAGCGCAAAGATTAAAAACTCGGCGTTGAATAAAGGTATCAAGTTTTATGAAACAGCTATTCATAAATTCCTGGGTAATTCGGTTATCAAGCGTCTGGAGGAAATACATTTTAAGAATGATGAGGAAGTACGACAGCGTTTATTGCCGGATACTTCGATCGGACGAGGTGAATGGGTTGACATTTCTGGCTTAATAGCTCCAAAAACAGAGATAGAGCGATTGATGAGCGATATAGAAACAGGTGTTTTGCACACTGTTGACCAGATACATGACCGTTTTGCAGAAATGCATGCCAATTATTATACCTATGAATGGACTTGGGCGTATGGAAAAATGCTGGAGTTCTACAGACTGGATGCCGAAACAATAACTGCAAAGGATATTATAAACATTGTGCATCAATGGCAACAGTCTGTGGTATGGCTGGATAAGATGGTATATGAAGATGCAAAGAAAGAATTTTCTTTGTCTTCGATGACTGGCTTTGGTGCTGATGGTAGTAAGGAAGAGCAAATGCTTGACTTTGAACAAGTGCGCGGTGTGTTCGAAAGTAATCCTTTTGTAACAGCCGTTTTGAAGCATATAGAAGTGAAGACTGAACTTGGAAATGAATTAGTTGCTCGTTTAAGCAATATATATAATTAAAAAGAATGTGATTTATGAAAGGCGTATGGCTATTTTTTGTTTTTAGTTGTATGTTTTTGTTTTTGCAGGCGGGAACTTATCGTAAAAGAGAAGTTAGCCGCCCGTGCTTTATTACGACAAATACGTCGAAAATAGAAATAAAGAAAATCATATTAACGGATGAGCAGACGCAGGTAGATGCTGTTTTGTATGGTGAGCCGGGAGAAGCTGCTGTTATCTCTTCGAAAACATGTCTGCGTACCACGCAGCAAGAATTTAGCTTGCGTGAAGCTGAAGGGGTGTCTATTGATGGAAAAACCGAGCCGGAGCTTATTTCGAAGTCGGGGAAGCATCATGTAACTCTTTCTTTTGCTCCGATTCCTGCAGGAGTGCATGCTGTTGATTTTGTAGAGAAAGAAGAAGGATGGATTATATGGGGGGTACAACTAAGTAAGGCAGAACCCTATGTATATATACCAAGTTTTTTGCAAACTAATCATCTGGAGCAAAGTCAGGATTTGCCTGCTCCCCAGTTAAAAGCAGGTAAGTCTATAATAAACGGTTATATATTAGGTTATGATCCTCAAATTGCATTGGATGTTGTTTTTCGTCATTCAGACTGGCTGTTTTATAATGATTGGGGAAAGACTGTAAAGGTACGTCAGGATGGTTCTTTTCATATTGAAACCGATTTACTGCTTGCCGGAGGGGCAAAACTTCAGATAAATAAGGCACAGTTGGATCTTTTCCTTTTACCAGGTAAAGAAATGACTGTGTATATTCATCTTCCCAGATTGAGTATGTCGGCTTCCCGTTTGTTGAAGGATGAGTATGACCGGAAGCAGAAAGCGTGGTTTGATGGAGCTGAATCCTTGTTGAATACGGAACTGGCTACCTGGGGATACCCTCTGGCTCTTAACGATGATCCTGATTTCTCAAGTAAGACGCTGGATTTATCTGATGAAGAATATAATAAACAGGTGCAGTCTGAGCTGGAAAGACTTGAATCGGATTTAGACCATGACCAACGAGCCGGTAAAGCGTATAAGGAATACGTATCTGCAAATATGCAGATAAATGCTCTTGTTCTGCAAGGTGCCCGTACTAAAATGCAGGGGATTGTAAACTCTCCTTATGATAAATATGGTTACGATTATGTGACATACTTACAGTATCGGGAACGTGATACGGGGGAAACGTTAGATTTGTGGGAAGATATAAAAAAGGCAAGAAATATTTATCAGAATGTTGTTAAAGAAGAACGTCTGAAATCGGCAGACAAAAAAATGCTGGCTTCGATAGAACATCCGGAAATAAGTGCATATGTAAGAGAAAAGATAAAGACCATGCAGGCTGTTGCCGAACGGGCAAAGGCTTCTGAAAAATATGTTATTGCAGAGTTGGATACATTAGTGTCGGGAGCTGATATATTGCCTGCTATCATATCTCAGCATCGGGGTAATGCTGTACTTGTTGATTTCTGGGCTACATGGTGCGGTCCTTGCCGGAAAAGCATGCCTGCGGTAAATGTACTAAAGCAGCGGATGTCATCGAAAGATGTAGTATATGTTTATGTTACAGGACCATCTTCTCCAAAAGAAGTCTGGAAGACTGCTATTGCGGAAATAAATGGTATACATTATCGTTTGACTCAGAAACAATGGGAATATCTTTGTAATTCGTATGGCATTACAGGAATTCCGGGATATCTGGTAATCAGTTACGATGGTAAGCTTCAGGATCGTTATGTAGGATTTCCTGGAGTTGACATTTTGCAGAGAGATTTGTTGAGAGCTATGGAGTAGGAGAGTTTCAGTAAATCTCTTACTGAATCATGAAAGTGAAATACGGCAGAGTTTTTGAATCATTCGGAACAAAGATTTTATCTTAATTAAGGAAAAATTTCGATAATACTTCGTACCTTTGTTGGCATAGTAACTAACAATTAATTTCTTATCATTATGGCAACACCAGAATTCAAGTATCAGCCGATGTTTGAACACGGAAAGGATACTACTGAATACTATTTGCTTACAAAAGACTATGTGTCTGTAAGCGAGTTCGAAGGAAAACCTATCCTGAAAATTGAAAAAGAAGGATTGACTGCAATGGCTAACGCTGCATTCCACGATGTTTCTTTCATGTTGCGTCGTTCTCACAACGAACAGGTAGCCAAAATATTGAATGATCCGGAAGCTAGCGAAAACGATAAATACGTTGCTTTGACTTTCTTGCGTAACGCTGAAGTTGCAGCAAAAGGAGTTTTACCTTTCTGTCAGGATACCGGTACTGCTATTATACATGGTGAAAAGGGTCAGCAAGTATGGACTGGATACTGTGATGAAGAAGCTTTGTCACTGGGTGTATATAAAACATATACAGAAAACAACTTGCGTTATTCTCAGAATGCTCCGTTGAGTATGTATGAAGAAGTAAACACACGTTGTAACTTGCCTGCACAGATCGACCTGGAAGCTACTGAAGGTATGGAATATAACTTCCTGTGTGTAACAAAAGGTGGTGGTTCTGCTAATAAAACTTATCTGTATCAGGAAACCAAAGCTATCTTGAATCCGGCTACATTGGTTCCGTTCCTGGTAGAAAAGATGAAGACTTTAGGTACAGCTGCTTGTCCTCCTTATCATATTGCATTTGTAATTGGTGGTACATCTGCTGAAAAGAACTTGCTGACTGTGAAATTGGCTTCTACTCGTTTCTATGACAACTTGCCTACTACAGGCAATGAATACGGACGTGCATTCCGCGATGTAGAACTTGAAAAGCAAGTATTGGAAGAAGCTCACCGTATTGGTTTGGGAGCACAGTTTGGTGGTAAATATTATGCTCACGATGTACGCATCATTCGTTTGCCTCGTCACGGTGCTTCTTGTCCGGTTGGCTTGGGTGTTTCTTGTTCTGCTGACCGTAATATCAGATGTAAGATTAATAAAGATGGTATCTGGATTGAAAAACTGGATTCAAATCCAGGTGAATTGATTCCTGAAGAATTGCGTCAGGCAGGTGAAGGTAATGCTGTGAAGATTGACCTTAACCGTCCGATGCCGGAAATTCTTGCAGAACTCGATAAATATCCTGTTGCCACTCGTCTGTCACTGAATGGTACTATTATTGTTGGTCGTGATATCGCTCATGCTAAACTGAAAGAATGTTTGGATCGTGGTGAAGATTTGCCTCAGTACATTAAAGACCATCCTATTTATTATGCTGGTCCTGCCAAGACTCCTGCAGGTATGGCTTGTGGTTCTATGGGACCGACAACTGCCGGACGTATGGACCCGTATGTTGACTTGTTCCAGAGTCATGGTGGTAGCATGATTATGTTGGCTAAAGGTAACCGTAGCCAGGCTGTAACCGATGCTTGTAAGAAGCATGGTGGTTTCTATCTGGGTTCTATCGGTGGTCCGGCTGCTATTCTTGCTCAGAATAATATTAAGAGCATCGAATGTGTAGAATATCCTGAACTGGGTATGGAAGCAATCTGGAAGATTGAAGTAGAAGACTTCCCTGCATTTATCCTGGTTGACAATAAGGGTAATGATTTCTTTAAACAGATCAAACCACGTTGTACTGGAAACTGTAAATAAGTAATTTATTTTCAACTATAAGAAAGGCATCATCCTCTTTCAAATCAGTAGAGGATGATGCCTTTTCTTTTTATATTCCTGGTCGGTTTATTATTGAAGATTAGCGATGACTTCGAATATTTCAGCTTTGCCTTCCAGAGTGACTTTGGTTACTTTATCGTTTGTCAGTTCAAGTTTGAAGAAAGGCGAAGAAATACTTGTTTCGGATACCAATTCTCCTTTTTTATCAAATTGTTTGACTTTGAGCGGAGCTGAAAGTTTATCCATCAATAATGTATAAGTTTTTGTTCCTTGAGGAACTTCGAAAGTTAATGCATTAGAAACCTTATAAAAAGTAGACAGATTTTGATCGAATGCATAAACAACTTGTTGTGGATTCTCTGACTCCAGTTTGAATCCTAGATTTTCAACATGAAGCGGGTTGACCTCGAAAGAGCGGACAGAAGCATAATTTTTGCGTTCAGATTCCAGTCTTTTCAGTCGTACGTAACGTGCTTTTACAGCATCTCCTTTCCAGTTGATGACATATTGCTTATTCAATTCTTTGATAAGGGGAGTCCATGTTTTGCCGTCAGCAGAACATTCTAGAATCGCATGGTCAAAGTAGTCTACATCGTCTACAGAATTTCGTCCTTGCAGGATTGATATTTCTGTCACGTCACGGATGTCTCTCAGGTCTACTCCAATCCAGTCACCTTCTTTTTGTCCGATACCTGACGTATAGTAAGTCGTAGTGTCATTATCAAGCATTAATTTAGTAAGGATTGTACCAGAGTTACCAAACGAACCAATGCCTTTATAATCTTTAGGTGTTGTACCCAGCAGTTTCTTTAAGAAGCCATGAGCCATATCGTCCATTGCATTTTCATAGAACGGTTGCAGTTTGAGTGTTCCGGATTTATGAGCTTCATAAGCTTTACGATCTTCTTTACTCATCAAGTTCTGCACATATTTGTTCCAGAAGCTACTGTCGTCGTTGCCTGAGCGATAAATTTGAGCCAGTTCAATAGCTTGTTTCCCTCTTGTTCCCAGCTTCCCGAATTCTGTCAGCCACGGACGGAGTTCTTGCAGCAGGGCTTTATTCTCACATCCCTGTTCCATTTCAGCCGGGACTTTTTCTATTTTTTCGAATTCTGTTTTAAGAGCCTGAGCCGTGGCATCATTCCATTCTGCAATCCGGAATGTCTTAGTTTCCCAAGATTCATCTCTGCGATATCCGTTTTCAGTGTCACTGGAGTGAATGGCAAATGTACGGTAAGCATCTTTGGCTTTTGGAGTCAACTCCTGCAATCCTCTTTCCCAACTGTCTATAGGATTATAGTTTGCGATATTCCATGTGTAGTCTGCAACTCCGTACAAAGCAAGCTTGGAAGCCTCACCGTGTTCCATTGGGTTGCTGACAACACCACAGACATTTTCTTTAGTCAGCGAAGTATCCAAACCGTATACGGGACCTTGTAGAATGAAGTTACGGATATAATCGGTTACCGGATAGTTCCACCAGTAATACGCCGGTCTTTTGATACGTGAGTTAATCCATTCCATTGTTTCCGGAGTCAGGTCACTGCATACCACATCTCCTGTCCAGAATACTTTTATATCTGGATTCAAACTATTTCCATAGATAGCCAGGCTTCCCTGTGGAGTCGGATTAGCCCAAAGCTTAGAGTAATCTGTCGGGCAGACTGTCAATGGAGATACATCACCTTTGGCTTTTACAAAGTCATCAGTCAGACGGTTTAGTAATTCTGTCTGTTTTAACGGATTGGTTCCTTCTCCTGAAATGTCATCGAAGAAAATTGCGAAATCTCTTACTCCCAGATCGTACATCCAGTTAAACTTATTGACCAGATTTTGATAATCTTCTTCGTTCCATTTGATGTCTTGCCCCGGATGGATGGCCCATACAAAATCTACGCGATTCCGTTTACACGCCTGAACCAGTTCTTTGATATTCTGAGCTTCTTTTTCGGGATAAGGAAGTCTCCAGTTCGGACAACTATGAAATGGATCATCTTTAGGACCATATAAGTAAGTGTTCATTTTGAATTTTCCGTAGAAATCAATTAATGACATACGTACCTGATGTGACCATGGCGTGCCGTAAAAACCTTCTACTACACCACGGTTGGGTAGGTCTGGATAATCGTTGATATCCAAATAAGGTAATTGTTTTTCTGCAGCGATAGGGCTTTCTATAAGTTGGCGCAATGTTTGGATGCCATAAAAAGCTCCTCGTTCATCATATCCAACGATTGTAACTCCTTTTTTGTCAATACGCATGGTGTAAGCTCCAGAAATCTCCTTGACCCCTTGCTTAAGTGCTACCTTTTTTCCAAAATCGATAGTTAGTTTCACTCCTTTTTTTGTCAGAGTAAGAAATTTCAGATCTTCTGCAAATTTTTCTTGTTTATCTTTAAGAACCAATCCACCAGCAATATCCAACATATTGTTTCGATCTACTGTTAGTTTGTGGGGAGTCGGATTGATGATAATTCCCTGATGGTCTATCTTCTTTCCGGGAACGGGCAACACTTGTTGGATTTCCAGTCGTTGTGACGATAAATCAAACTCAGTTTCTTGTGCAAGGAGGTTACTGCATGCCATTGCGCATATTACTCCTGCCATTAGTGATTTTTTATAGTATCTTTTTTCCATATAAAATAGGTTTTGCTTTACAAAGCTATTGATTTCCTTGTAAAAGAAAGTTGTTTTAGGGCAAAATGTTTGCTTGAACTTGAATTTTTATAATATTGAATTAATTTTATTAGCTTTACTAATTTTTCTTTCACGATAGAATGTAAATAAGAGTATTTCCCATATAATTGTACTATCGGGTGAAGGGAAGAAAGATGTAGGACAAAAAACAATACCTTGTTTTCTGGAAAATATCAGCATATTTTGGAGAATTCTTCTTGATGTTTTTGAAAAATTTGTACGAAAATTTAGAGCTTTTATTGGATGTTGTAAATCAATGATTTAAAGGTATAAATGTAAAAGGAATCTTCCTTAAAATAGAACTGGGAAATAAAAATCTCCTGCTTTAGTCGTTGTTTATTTCAATTGCAAGACTAAAAGCAGGAGTTTTTTTATGTTGTAACTAATGGATTATAAGTAATCCTATCTCAGTTTTTTATTTTGAAACAGCCTTTTTTGTTACTTTAAGTTTAAATAAACTATTGTTTTTCAGGTGTTGGATGTTTGATTATTTTGTATCCGATAGCTGCAACGATGATACTCATAATCGGGCTGAGAATATTGAAGAAGCAATAAGGCAGATAGGTCAGGGTAGGAACATTCAGGATGGTAGCCTGTGTCATACCACATGAATTCCAGGGAATCAATACGGAAGTTACCGTTACTGAGTCTTCGGTTGTACGGCTTAACAGTCTGCTTTCATATCCTTGTTTTCTGTATATATTACCAAACATGCTTCCTGTCAGAATGATACTTATATACTGGTCGGCAGTGGCTAAGTTCATGAATAAACCAGAACATACTGTTGATGAAACCAGACTGAAACGGTTTTTCATAAAACGTACAAAAACAGATGTGATACTTCCCAACATACCACTTGCGGTCATGGTCCCTCCGAAGCACATGGAGCATAGTATCAGCCAGATCGTGTTTGTCATGCCTGCCATTCCCCGTGTGGCAACGAGCTCTGTCAGAGCTGCATTACCGGTTTCAAGATTGGTACTTCCGTAACAGGTTATCATCACTCCTTTAAACAAGTTTTCTTCTCCGGCAATTTCATTCAACAGGTTAGGTTGGAAAATGATTGCTGCTATGCAGGCTAAAAATGTAGAAATCGTAAGAGTTATGATAGAAGGAACCTTTCGGGCTATCAGAATTCCGGTTACGACGGGGACGATAAGTAACCAGGGGGTAATGTTGAATTTGTTTTCCAGACTTATTGCTACTTCTGTCATATGCTCCATAGTATGGGCATTATGGGTGAATCCCATGATGGTAAACAGAATGAGTGTGATTACCAGTGAAGGGATGGTCGTGATGAGCATGTAGCGGATATGGCGGAACAAAGGAGTTTCCGTAATGGATGAGGCTAGAATCGTTGTTTCAGACAGAGGGGAGATTTTATCACCGAAGTAAGAGCCTGAAATGATTGCTCCAGCTATCCAGCCTTCGTGAAAACCTTGTGACTTGCCTATACCTAGCAATGCTATTCCGATGGTGGCGATTGTTGTCCACGAACTTCCTGTCATGACAGAGATAAGTACGCAGATGATGCAGGTAGATGTCAGAAAAAAGTCTGGATGAATAATTTGCATTCCATAATAGATAAGTGTGGGAACAATACCACTTATCATCCAGCTTCCACTCAATGCTCCGATGATGAGCAGAATGATAATGGCTGTAGCAACCCCCGAAATATTGTTCGTTATGGCAAGTTCATAATCTTTCCATGGAATGCGGTAGAAAGCCATTCCTATAAATATACAGACAGCGGTGGTTACCAGCAAGGAAATCTGACTACCGCCGTTTAGTGCGTCGCTCCCGAATGTACTGATGGTAGCAACTAACATGCATATCAGTATAATTATCGGTAAAAAAGAAATCAGTGGTGAAGGGAATTTTTTTATTGAATTCATTATATCTTAATTGTTTAGCGGGCGCAAAGATACAACAAATCTGTTTAAATATGCATTTTGAGTGGATAAAATGCGTGAAAATTTTAGATAAAATGCATGAATATGTATGTTTCTCGTGAAATGAAGGCATAAAAAAGACACAGACCTGATGCCTGAACAAGTAAATTCTGATTGGGTGTTTGGCCGGAATTTACTTCTAAGCACAAAGTCTGTGTCTTTTATATTTAGAGTTTATATCCCCATTGGTCGAGAGCAAACGACCAGTTCTTTTCTACCAGTTCTACCGTTTCAGGTTTGTACTGATATTGGTTTTTCTTGTAACCTTTCTTTTTGTTCACGTATGCTTCGATAGCAGGACGAGCTTCGTCGAATCCAGGAATAGAAAGTTTCTGATAAATTTCCTGGGTCAGGTCGAAAGCATTCTTTTCATAGTCTTCGAATTTGACTTCTACCAGATTACCTTCCGGAATGAATTTCTTGTCAGCTTCGTATTTATGATACAGTTTGGCATAAACAGAGAGGATGTTTTCTTGTAACTGTTCGTTGCTGATATCCTGTAATTTCAGCGGCTGGATGGTATTGGTGAAGAAGCTTCTTGTTGATTCGAATACCGTATATGGATTACGCATCAGGTAAATGAACTTGGCATTCGGGAACATTTTTACCAGCTCTTTTACTCGTCCGGTGTGCGGAGGGTTCTTGCTTAAGAACTGTGTTCCGTGGGTATTCCATAAGGAGATTTTAATCAGTTTGGTAAATGTTTCTTCGAATACTTTCAGCTCTTCATCACTGATGTCGTCAAACAACAGGTACTTGTCGGCATATTCTTGCATGTGCTTAGGCAAGAACCAGAAGTTGTAGTATGTGTACGGCATCATATTTGCCAGTGCAAATTCTTCTTCCTGAGGCAGATCGACAGCCAGCTCCATGTTGTCTGTCGGACGTTTGTCGGGCATCAGCCAGCTCATATTCTTTTTGAAGAACGGTTGTCCCCACATCATCAGGTGTGGAAATACAGTCTGGTATGTAGTGTTATAACCGAAGTGCTTGTCGCATGAAAAGACGTTATGCATGAAAGTGGTTCCGCTTCTCCAGTGTCCCAGGATAAATACCGGATCGTGTTCCAGCGGTTGGTTAGCAAGCAATTTTTCGTAACGCTTGTCTTGCAGCGGCTTTAAGGTAGAAAGCAGACGGCATACCGCCTTGGTGAGGCGGTATTTCCCTTTATATGTCTGATCTATCGTTCTATCTGCTGTTATCTGGTTGAATGTTTTCCAGTCTGCACCTACAAGGGTATTGATAGGCAGTTTACTGAATTCAAGTAATCCCATTTTATAAATTTAAGTTGATACTTTAAAAACTTATTTTTTTACTTCGATGGCAATGCCTTGTCTGGACAATTCTTTTACAGCTTTGTCTATAGCTTCATAGTGTTCGGGAGCAATGTCCAGTTTAGGCAGGTCGAGAACTGGCAATTCCATCGTATTGTGCATATCCTTGTCTTCTACACGGTTCAGAATCATACCAACGGCACTGGTATTGTTGGTAATCGGGTCGATTAGTATGAAAGAGCCGGTTGCCTTATTTTGGGTATAAGGATCGAAGAACAGTTCTTTGGATGAGGTCAGTACAACGTGAGCAATCTGGTTCAACTGCATAGGGATGTCTTCTTTGGTCAGACGTCCGTTTTCTACGCTCAGATGTTCCATTGTATTGATATCCACCTTGTATTTAATGCTGTCTACACGGGTGCGGCTGGTGTTGGTGGTTTGCTTCAGGAAGAATGATTTCTCCATGTCCATTTTTTCTTCATCCATCCATACCAGCATGGCTTCGAAGTTACGTCCTATCATAGGGACATTATCCGGATGAACCAGCATTTCGCCACGTGATACGTCTATCTCGTCTTCCAGTGTCAGGGTTACCGACATTGGAGGATAAGCATAATCCAGTTCACCGTCGTAAGTAACAATGCTCTTTACTCGTGACTTCTTGCCTGAAGGCAATGCCATTACTTCATCTCCCTTGCGTACCACTCCCGAAGCAACTTTGGCGCTGAATCCGCGGAAGTCAAGGTTTGGACGAAGTACATACTGTACCGGATAGCGGAAATCAGTCAGGTTGTGGTCGTTGCCGATGTGTACGGTTTCGAGGAATTCCAGCAGTGACGGACCGCTGTACCACGGAGTACGGTCGGATTTTTCTACCACGTTGTCACCGTCGAGTGCTGACAGCGGAATACAATTTACATCGGGTACTCCCAGCGGGTCGATAAATGCCTTATAGTCGGCAACAATCTTGTCGAAGACTTCTTTGGAGAAATCTACCAGGTCCATTTTGTTGACTGCCAGAACTACGTGTTTGATTCCCAGCAGGGATACCAGATATGTATGGCGGCGAGTTTGTGTAATGACTCCTGTGCGGGCGTCAACAAGAATGATGGCAAGATTAGCAGTCGAACCACCGGTAATCATGTTACGGGTATACTGTTCGTGTCCCGGAGTGTCGGCTATGATAAACTTACGGTTGTTGGTTGAGAAATAGCGGTATGCCACATCAATAGTAATTCCTTGTTCACGTTCAGCTTTCAGTCCATCCAGCAGCAGAGCATAGTCGATGTGTTCTCCGGCATTTCCCATTCTCTTACTGTCACGTTCCAGTGCGTCGAGCTGGTCTTCATACAGTTTCTTACTGTCAAAGAGAAGGCGTCCGATAAGTGTTGACTTTCCATCATCTACCGATCCGGCTGTAAGAAAACGGAGCAAGTCTTTCTGCTCGTCCTTTTTAAGAAATTCTTCGATAGACATAGTCCCTCTGGCTTCACCTTCCATTGGGTTTCCCGATTTGTTTTTATCTAGTTCTTCCATGATTTTCTGTTTTGTTAGAAGTATCCTTCACGTTTTTTCTGTTCCATACTAGCTTCCTGGTCGAAGTCGATGACGCGGGTTGTACGTTCACTCTTGGTAGTAGTCATCATTTCTTCTACGATTTTTTCTATCGTGTCGGCTTCACTTTCGATAGCACCGGTCAGAGGCCAGCATCCCAGCGTACGGAAGCGGATTTTTTTCATTTCTATTTTATCGCGGTATTTTTCCGGCAAACGGTCGTCGTCTGGCATGATCAGCTGTCCGTCGATGTTGACAACCGGTCGTTCTTTGGCAAAATACAATGGAACGATAGGAATATTTTCCAGACGGATATACTGCCAGATGTCCAGTTCGGTCCAGTTGCTCAACGGGAATACACGAATACTTTCTCCTTTGCGGATACGGGTATTGTATATGTCCCAAAGTTCCGGACGCTGATTTTTGGGATCCCACTGGTGAAATTCGTTACGGAAGGAGAAGATACGTTCTTTGGCACGTGACTTTTCTTCATCGCGACGGGCACCTCCGAAAGCTGCGTCAAACTTATATTTGTCGAGTGCATGTAGCAGAGCTTGTGTCTTCATCAGATCGGTATGTACTTTACTTCCGTGAGTAAACGGACCCACACCTGCGCGGAAAGCTTCCATGTTGCTTTCTACAATTAGGTTCCAGCCGTATTTTTTTGCGTACTCATCGCGGAATTGGATCATTTCTTTGAATTTCCATTTCGAATCGATGTGCATCAATGGAAATGGGACTTTTCCCGGAGCAAAAGCCTTTTCGGCAAGTCGTACCATTACAGATGAATCTTTTCCGATGCTGTATAGCATAACCGGATTTTCAAATTCGGCAGCCACCTCACGGATTATATGGATAGACTCGGCTTCGAGTTCTTTCAGGTGGCTTAATTTATATTCTTCTTTCATATCTGAATTATGAATGTTTTTGTTCAAATTTTTGGATAAGTGAAAAACCGACTCGCACAAAAGTACTCATATTATTTCATAAACCAGTAGTTTCTTGTGCAAAAGTCGTAGTCCTGACATGTTTACCGGGTTACTCTCGGCAGGATTAATTCCAGCAGTTTATTGACTGATTCTTCTACGGAAAGTTTGGAAGTATCCAGTGAAAGAGCTGGGTGTTGCGGAGCTTCGAACGGTGCAGATATACCTGTAAAGTTCTTGATTTCTCCCTTGCGTGCCTTGGCATACAAACCTTTTACGTCGCGACGTTCGCATTCTTCGATAGGAGTGCTTACGTAAATTTCCATAAAATCTTCCTTACCTATAATATTTGCTGCCATTTCTCGAATGTCATTGTTCGGACTGATGAAGGCAGCAATGGTAATGATACCTGTATCGACAAACAGTTTGCCTATTTCGGCAATACGGCGGATGTTTTCTATACGGTCTTCGGCAGAAAATCCCAGATTATTATTGATTCCGCTGCGGATATTATCACCGTCCAGGATACGACAAAGTAATCCGCGCTTTTGAAGTTCACGCTCTAAAGCAATGGCGATAGTACTTTTTCCAGAGCCGCTCAGCCCGGTAAACCAAATCATTACGCTATGTTGTTTTAATAATTCTTCTTTATCAGAACGGCTTAGCATGCGGTCGAATATCGGGTAAATATGTTTAGTTTCTTCCATATCGTTTGTTAGTTAATTAAAAAGGCCATATTTGAGGTATGACGAATACAGAAATTAAGAATGTGATAATATTCAATGGTAATCCGATTCGTACAAAATCAGTAAACTTATAGTTTCCAATACCTTGTACGATAAGATTTGTCTGGTAACCGATTGGAGTAGAGAAGCTCGCTGAAGCTGCCATACATATTACAACGAAGAAAGGCATCGGATTTACTCCCAGCTGCTGTGACAGAGAAAGAGCCAACGGGAAAGACAAAGCTGCCGCAGCATTGTTGGTTATCAGTTCTGTGAAGATATTGGTAATAATGAACAGTACGGCCAACAGAATATATGGACCATGGCTTCGGCTGAGATCGATAATGTAACCTGCAAGCAAGTCAGCTACTCCGGAATTTTCCATTGCCTTGCTGATTGCAAAGGCACATGCGATGGTTATCAGGATATCCCATGAAATATATTTAGTGTATTTACGAGGTGGGAATATCTTGGTCCATGCCATAATGACCGTTGTGATGGATACAAAGAAAAACATATCCAGCTTAATGCCTTCTGGCAGGAGTTTCTGTATAGCAGGTAATTCACCAATAGTTGCTCCTATAATCATAAAAAGCAATAGGAACAAGGCAAACCAGCGTTTCTTTTTCCCTGCCGGTTCATAATCTTTACCATTGGCTAGCATAATAAATACGGAAGATTCTCCCCAGGTCTTCACGAAACTGTCGTCGGCAAGTAATATCAGTGTGTCACCTTCACGGAAACGGATTTCGCTCAGGTCCTTATAGGTATTACCTCCTCGGCGGAGTTCTTTTACTTCTGCACCATAATGGCGTTTAAAGTCGAAATCGTTAACCCGCTTGTTAATACCGGGGAAACGTGCACCGATGACGGCTTCTACAGGATGGAGGGAGGGATTGTTTTCTTCTTCTTCATCTGACAAAGTTTCAGGACGGTCGGCCGGCAGAAGTTTACTAGAGAAAAGGAACAGGTAAATAATGCCTGCAATGGCTATGAAAATACCGACTTTCCCTAGCTCGAACATACTGAATCCTTTCATTCCGGCTTCTTGTATCATACTGTGTACTACCAGGTTGGTTGAAGTACCTATCAGTGTACAGATACCTCCCAGGATAGTTACATACGACAGAGGTATCAGAAAATAGGTTGCGGGTAGTTTTACATAATTTGCCCATCTCTTGATAATAGGAGCAAAGATAACTACAACCGGAGTATTATTCAGAAAAGCTGAAATAAAAGCAATCGTGGGCAGCATGCGTGCCTGTGCCTTAAAAACAGTAGTCTGTGATTGAGGCAATAGCTTTTTTATAACTTGTGTCAGTGCACCGCTTTGGCGGATACCTTCGCTTACCAGGAACAGCATGGCAACGGTGATCATACCTTTGTTGCTGAACCCTTCCAGCATTTCTTTAGGACTGAGGATTCCGGTACAAAGGAATATGACAACGACCGAGAATAGAATCATTCCCGGACGCATCTTATCCATTATCAGCGCAGTCAGCATTGCAACAAGCGCGACAAGTACAATAATAACTTCTAATGTCATAAATAGGTTATTCGGCGATGAACCATGGATTTAACAAGTCTTCTTTATTGTATTCCAAAGGATGTTGGGTGCCGGCCTGATAGACTTCTTTTCCCATGGCACGAATTATGGCGTGACCGGCAGCGGTATCCCATTCCATAGTAGGAGCAAAACGGGGATATACGTCTGCTTTTCCTTCAGCTATCAGACAGAGCTTCAGTGAACTACCTTTCGATACGGTTTCCACTTCTTGATGTTTTTGCTTCATCTCTTCGATATAAGCCTCTGTTTCCGGCGTAAGGTGAGAGCGGGATGCAACTATTATGAAACTGCTTCGCTGCGCTTCTTCCTGATAGGGCAGACGATGTGCCTTGCTGATAAGGCTGTCGACTGTTTCCTCTGAATCCAATTGAGTGATATGCTCTATTTTGTAAGCTCCGTACTGGCTGTCGGCAAAGTATAATTCCTCTTTTACAGGAATATAGATAACTCCTGCTTCCGGCTTTCCATTTTTTACATAAGCAATGTTGACGGTAAATTCTCCGTTACGTTTAATAAACTCTTTAGTTCCGTCCAACGGATCAACAATCCAAAGTTCATTCCAGCTTTGCCGTTCTTCAACCGGAATTTTTTTCCCTTCTTCGCTGAGAACAGGATAAGGAGTTGAAGCTAATCGTGCTGCAATGACCATATGCGACTTGCGGTCGGCGATAGTCAGTGGTGAGTTATCTGCTTTTTTCTCTATCTCAAAATCCGCGTTAGGATCGGTGTATACACTCATTATTTCTGATCCGGCTTCCAGTGATGCGCGGATGGCTGTAAGTAATAAATTCTTGTCCATATTATCTAAATCGTTGTAAAATAACAACATTTTATCCTATTGTTAGTAGTTTAATCTTCGCTTTTTTTGGCCTTCGTCATTGTTTATAACTTCTTTTAAGCAGAAACCGCTTTTATTCGAGTGGTTTTATCTCTTTCGACTGCTTCCATACTCGTAGCATATAATACGCGCAATGAGTAAATGCAAATATGAACGAAATAGTCAATAATGTTTTGTCTGCATCCCATCCTACGGTTTGCTGATGCCATAATCCGGTAATGATGCATAGTACAGACAGAGCAAGTCCTAAAATATTTAATACGATATCTCCTTTACGATGTGCTTGTCCCGGTTCCAGCTTGCTGTATTTTCTACCATACGAAGCATATACATCCAGACCTATCAACATCCAGAGAACAAGTCTTATCCATGTGTCGGCCGGAAGAAAACACATCATACACAGGCAGGTAAGGATACCCATAATAGGAACGAAGGGGACGAACGGTGTCTTGAAGGTACGGTGCACATTGGGCATGGTTTTTCGTACGATTAATACAGCTGCACATACTAGTGTGAATGCAAGCAGTGTTCCTATACTTGTCATTTCTCCTGCCACTTGGGCTGGCACAAATCCGGCCAGCAGGCTGACTACAATCATAAAGAGGAAATTACTATGTACAGGAGTGCGGAAACGCTCGTTGATGCGTGAGAAAAATGGAGGCAACAGTCCGTCATGGCTCATGCTTAAAAATACGCGGCTTTGTCCGAGTAATGTTACCATGATGACCGAGCAGTATCCGAAGAGAATGGCTAGAATGATGGCTTTATTCAGCCATGGATAAGCTTGCACGAATACACCTGCTGCATTTGTACTTCCCATATGTTCGATAGCTACTGCCACGGGAGCGATACCTTCTTGTCCTTTGAATTCTGTATAGTGTGCTACTCCTGTCATGACATGTGCAAACAGAATGTACAGGATGGTACATACCAGCAGAGAAACAAGGATTCCGATAGGCATGTTTCGCTGTGGATTTCGGGTTTCCTGAGCAGCAGTACTTACTGCATCGAAGCCTAGAAAAGCGAAGAATACGATGGCGGCTCCTCGTAATATGCCGGAAATGCCGAACTCCCCAAGTTTACCTGTATTCTCTGGAATATAAGGCACATAATTTTCTGCTTGGATGAATTTCCAGCCGAGAATAACAAATACCAGAATAACACCTATTTTCAGGAAAACAATAAATCCGTTGAATAAAGAACTGCCTGCTATGCCACGCATCAGAATCAGGCTCATGAGTACTACTATCAGCATGGCAGGAATATTGACTATACCTCCATCCCACGGACATGCACTGAGGGCATGTGGCAGCTCAATGCCTATACCTTGCAGAAAGACAACGAGATAACGGCTCCAGCTGATGCTGACGGTCGTTGCTGCTACGGTATACTCCAATACGAGGTCCCAGCCTATAATCCAGGCTATCAGTTCTCCCATTGTTGCATACGAATAGGTGTAAGCACTTCCTGCTACTGGAATCATGGATGCAAATTCTGCATAACACAATCCGGCGAAACAGCAACCTATGGCTGCAACGATAAAGGATAAAGTAATGGCTGGGCCTGTATATTCGGAAGCTACAGTTCCGGTAATGGAAAATAGCCCGGCTCCAATAATGACACCTACTCCCAAAGCTACCAGACTGACTGGTCCGAGTACACGTTTCAACGTTTTACTACCCGACTGCTGTGCTTCTGCTTGTAGGGTTTCAATACTTTTTCTTATAAATAATCCCATTTTGAAGTATTTGCTTGAATGTTATAGGTTGCAAAGATAGTATTTATTCTGGATGTGTGACTCTTTTTTATATGTATCTTGTTGATATATACAGAAAAACGTCCTGATGTTTTGGGTAAATTATATGTACTTTAACCAAAACTATCAGGACGTTTTTGTTATTATTTGTGCTGATTGAAAGATTGTTTATATAAAGGATACTTGCATTGTTTATGAGTCTGCGAATGTCTTTATTTCAGGTATAAAGAAACTTTTCCGCTAATTTGCAACAGAGATATTTCACACATCTTTGTATCGTATTCGGCAGAAAGTATTCGTTCTTCTGCATCTAACAGGCTTTTTTGTGCTTCACGCATTTCAATACCAGACAAATCTCCTAACAGATATCGTTCTTTGGCTATTTCGTGATTTTCTTTTGCTGCAATCAAGTTTTGACGTTCCAGATTGAGTAAGCGAATATTGTTACGGTATGCCTGCCACAAATTGCTGAGATCGGCACGTAAACCTTGTTCCAGTTGTTCGCGTTCAAGTTGGGCATTTCGTATAGCAAGGCTTGCATTGCGTTTTTCACGTCGACGATTGCCATCGAAAATGTTGAATCCGATGGTAATACCTCCATTAAATCCCCAGTTGTTTCGTCGTTGGATGGAGTTGATATCATATTTGTTCAGGGTATAGCCATATCCGGCATTCAGCCTTAGATAAGGATAATTGCGTGACAACACTTTCTTATAGTCCAGCTCGGCTAAAGTTGAATTTTGGTCAGCTTTCAATAAATTGGCATTGGTGTTTAGCGTAGCATTCCACAATTCATTGAAATCGAGCGAATGCTTCAGCTCGATAATAGAATCCTTTACTTTTATCGGACGGTCTACATCTTTATTTGCCATCATTTCATTCAGGTTGATACGCGAGGTATGTACCAGCTCTTGCTGTTTCATATACTGTGCACTATCGGCATTAAAATCGACTTTTGCCTGTTGATAATCCAGACGAGAGAAGTTTCCGATGTGATAGCGCTCTTCTACGATACGTAAACGTTCTTTTGATAACGAAACAGCATAACGGAAATTTTTCAGGCGTATTTCCTGCTGAATATAATTGTAATACTCTGCTGTCAGACTGGCGATAAAGTCTTCTATTGCTATACGGGTATTGGTTGCTCCCTGGCGTTCCAGTTCCTTGAGTTCCTTGTATGTTGTACTGATGTTGAATCCGTCGAAGATGGTCCAGTTCAGATCCACACCTGCATCAAGAGTCTGGTCGAATACGTTTCGTTCTTTGACAACACTTCCGTCGTTTCGTTGTGTAGAGTTGGTATTGTCAATGTTTCCGGTATACCCTGCCGTCAAGTCTATTGTAGGCAGATAACCGGCGTTGGCAAGCGTTGCATTATTCTTGCTTATCTGTTCTTCATTGCGAGAGATGCGGAGAGAGTAATTGTTCAACAGTCCTTCCTCCAGACATTGCTTTAATGTGTATTCATATTGTGCGTGGGCCGGAAGGGTAGTGACAAACCAGATTATCAGTGATATATATGCAAAATGTTTCATGCTTTTTTCTCTTTTTTTATTCGGTTAGTAGAAATGTAAGTGTAGATAGCCGGTACGATATACATCGTAAGGAAAGTAGATATTAACATACCTCCTACGACGGCTGTTCCCATTGCAATACGTTGGTTAGCGCCTTCTCCTGTAGCGAACGCCAATGGTATCAAGCCTAGAATTGTTGATGCACTGGTCATCAAAATCGGGCGTAGGCGCTGTAAGGCCGCGTCGCGTATAGCCAGCATTTTATCTTCTCCAGCTTCTTGTTTCTGATTGGCGAATTCCACAATCAGAATACCGTTTTTGGCTACCAGTCCAATCAACATAATAATACCTATCTGACTGAATATATTCATCGTTATATCACCGAAATACATGAATATCAAAGCTCCAGCAATGGCAAGTGGTACTGTCAGCATGATGATGAACGGATCTTTAAAGCTTTCAAACTGTGCTGCCAGAATCAGATATATCAGCACGAGTGCAAGAATAAAAGCAAACATCAGGCTGGATGAGCTTTCACGATAATCTTTCGAGTCGCCCGATAAGGCTGTACGGAATGTTTCGTCCAGTGTTTCAGATGCTATTTTATCCATTTCTTCCAATCCCTGTCCGATAGTTTTTCCTTCTGCCAGTCCGGCTGATATTGTTGCCGATATGAATCGGTTGTAGTGGTAAAGCTTAGGAGGCGCAATGGATTCTACGAATTCTACCAGATTGTCCAATTGAATCATTTCTCCTGCATCGTTACGGATGTAAATAGATTTGATGTTTGCCGGCTGATTACGTTGCTGGCGGTTTATCTGTCCTAATATTTCATACTGCTTACCATTCATATAGAAATATCCCATACGTTGTCCGCTCAGTCCGTATTGAAGTGTTTCGGCAACATCACGCACGTTTACCCCCATTGTTCCTGCTTTATCTCGGTTGATGTTTACCCGTACTTCGGGGCTGCTGAACTTTAAATCAACGTCAGCCATCTGGAAGGTAGGATTATCGTACACTTTATTTAAAAATTCGGGCAGGATTTTTTCCAGTTTTTCTATGCTGGTCGCCTGCAATACATATTGTACAGGCATACTGCTTTTTCTTCCTCCGAAAGAAGATTGCTGCTGGACGAATGCCCTTGCCTTCGTTTTGCTCTTGATTGCTTTCGATATTTTTTCGGCCACCTCCATCTGGGAGTAGTCACGGTCTTTGATGTCTTTCAATGTAATCTGGACATTTCCACTACCACTTGACACACGTGCTGTAACGGCTTCTGCATCCGGAATGATAGAATCTACCAAAGCATTGATGTCTTCAGTGTAATCGCGTATGTATTCATAACTGGCTCCTTCGGCAGCCTTTGTACTAATGGTTATTTTCGAACGGTCCTCTAAAGGCGCCATTTCTGCTGGTATTACATTCCATAATACACCGATTAGAATTAAGGTGATAATAGAAACAGGAATAGCAATAAAACGTTTCTTTAAGAATGCATTGAGGGAGCGGCTGTAGATGCGGTTCATTCCTTCAAAAAACGGTTCAGTCTTTCGGTAAAACCAACTTTGCTTTTCTCGATGGACAAGCATTTTGGTCGCAAGCATTGGGGTAAATGTCAATGCTGCAAAAGAAGAGATTAATACCGAACCAGCTACAACGAAGCTGAACTCCCGGAAAAGTCTGCCACTGGTTCCTTCCATAAATACGATAGGCAAGAACACAGCAACCAATGTTATGGTAGTAGAAATAACGGCGAAAAATATTTCTTTGGCTCCTTCTATACCGGCATCGAAAGGCTTCATACCTCTCTCTATGCGGATGTAAATATTTTCAGTCATCACAATGGCATCATCTACTACCAATCCAACCGACAAGACAACGGCGAGCATCGTAAGCACGTTGATAGAAAAACCTGCTACGTACATTACGAAAAAGGCTCCGATTAGCGAAACTGGAATTACAATACAAGGTATAAGAGTAACACGCCAGTCGCGCAGGAAAAGGAAGATGATAATGATTACCAGAATGAAAGCTTCGTATACGGTGCTTTCTACTTCGGCAATAGAGGCACGGATAAATTTTGTGTTGTCAAATCCATAAGAAAAACTAACGTCTTCGGGCAAATCTTTTTTCATTTGCTCCATACGTTCGTAAACAGCATCCGCTATTTCGATATGGTTTGCTCCCGGTTGAGGTATGACTACTACTCCTACCATAGGAACTCCATTCATTTTCATATAACTTTTAATATCGGCAGCTCCCAATTCGGCATAGCCGATATCGCTTAAGCGTATAACCTGTCCGTTTACTTCCTTTATTACTACGTTGTTAAATTCGGTAGCCGTGTGCATCTGTCCCATAGTACGTAAGGTAAGTTCCATTGTGTTACCTTCTATACTGCCGGAGGGAAGTTCCACATTTTCATTATCTATGGCATTTTTGATGTCTACAGGAGTAATTCCGTAGCCGGCCATTTTGGTCGGGTCCAGCCACAGACGCATTGAATAGCGTTTTTCTCCCCAAATGGAAACACTACTTACATCGGATATTGTCTGTAACTGTTCCTTGACGGTGAGATCGGCTATTTCGCTCAACTCTAGCAGTGAGCGTGTATTGCTTTGGATGGCCACCATCAGAATAGGGCTGGCATCGGCGTCAGCTTTGGAAACAGTAGGAGGGTCGCAGTCGCGCGGGAGATAACGCTGTGCACGTGAAACTTTGTCGCGTACATCGTTGGCGGCAGTCTCCAGGTCGACAGACAATTCAAATTCAACAGTAATACGGCATTGTCCTTGCTGGCTTACACTTGAAAGAGAACGTATACCGGGAATACCGTTGATATTTTGTTCAAGCGGTTCGGTGATCTGGCTTTCTATAATGTCGGCATTGGCTCCTGAATAACTACACGTAACGGAGATGATCGGATTGTCTACCGAGGGATATTCGCGTACTCCCAGCGTTGTATAACCAATTAATCCAAAAAGCAAGATGATAATGGTGAGTACGGTAGCCAATACCGGTCGGCGGATGCTAAGTTCGGATATATTCATACGGCGGACAGGTATTAGTTGATATTGTCAAGAACAACAGGCATGCCGGTACGCAGCTGTAAGGTTCCGGAGGTAAGGATTGTATCTCCTGCGGCTAACCCTCGTACTATTTGCACTTCTGCTTCTGTGCGGATTCCAATCTCGACATCTACCGGTTGGGCAACACCCGAACGATAAACAAACACTTTATTCTTTCCCATTTCCGGAACGATGGCTTCCGATGGAATAGCTATGGCATCTTTAATTTCGTTTTGTTTCAATGTGATGTCGGCATACCGTCCGGGAAGCAGTTCACCATTGGTGTTTGGGTATAAGGCGCGCACTGTCAAGGTATGGGTTTCCGGATCAATACTCGATTCCGTTGCATATACTTGAGCATCGAAAGTATCCAGTCTTCCTTCTATTTTGAAAGATAATCTGGTTCCTTTTTTGATTTGTCGTGCATAACGTTCCGGTACGGCAAATTCTACTTTTAGTGGGGTAATTTTGGTGAGTTTGGCTATAACTGTAGTAGGAGAGGCATATGCTCCTACACTGACTTGGCGCAGACCGATTACACCATCGAAAGGAGCACGTAGCTCGGTCATGTCAATATTGGCTTTGATGTTTTCTATATCTGCATGAAGCGTAGCGAGTTCTGTCTTAACCTGTTCGTATGCTTCCTTACTTACTGCATCTCGTTGTAAAAGTGCATTCTGTCGGAATACTCGGTCTTCGGCAAGTGGCATTTGTGCCTTTAGACGGTCTAATTGTGCTTGTAACTGACTGTCATTTACTTTTGCCAGCAACTGACCTTTGGTAACAAAACTACCTTCCGTGAAATTAATGTCGATGATTTTTCCCGAAGTTTCGAAAGATAAATCTACCTCTTCGTCGGGCATAAGCTTACCACTGACAAATAACTGGTCGGTCAGTAAATGCGGTTTAATGATCTGTGCATTTACATTCAGACTTTTCTTTTTATTTGTTTTTATTGTTGGGCTAGCTTCATTTAGTTCTTCATTTTCTTTGGGAGTGAAATTATGGATTCCTAAGCCGATTAATCCGGCTCCTACCAGAATGATAATTCCCCATTTTACTCGTTTGTCCATGTGTTTTTATGGTATAAATTAAGATTTGGAAATAATGATTATTAACTTTGATAACAAACTTAAGGAATTGTTTAAATAGAGAATGCCTTTTTTACAAAAATTTGCAAATAAAAATTCCTTTCATTCTTTTGCCTGTAAACGTAAGACTTTAAAGAATGAAAGGAATTACAGCTGTTTTGATAAAATATATTTTATAAATCCTTTAGATATTTAGAAAGATATATTTGCCATTTTCCATAGTCCAAGGAAAGATGTTTTGGTTATTTCTACCAGCTTGTCCCAGTTTATTTTATCAGCTTCATCACCCGGAAGATGATAATCCGGATGCCAGTCTGTATGATACCACATAATTGGAATACCCAGTTTGGCAAAGGTTCCGTTGTCACTACCTCCTACAGGATTGTCCCATGCACGATAATCGGGCTGTAGATTCAGATTGTAATGCTCGATATCTTCTTTCAGCCATTCACCGAAGGCAGGTGTTCCTTTGGTAAAGAAGTATACTACATGCCAGGGGCGTGACTCATCATTATTTCTTCCTATCATGTCGAAATTTAAGTATCCTTTCACTTGCTTGATCTGCGGAAAGGACTGTGCAAAATATTTTGAACCTAACAATCCTTTTTCCTCTCCGTCCCAGAAGGCAAAGATAACAGTACGTTCTGGTTGCTTGCCTGTAGCCAGGAAGGAACGCACAATCTGTAGAACGGCTGAAACTCCCGATGCATTGTCATCGGCGCCATTATAAATCTGATCACCGTCCAGCATGGGATCGTAACCGATATGATCATAATGTGCACCTATTATGACGATCTCGTCCTTGTTCTTTCCATCTATTTTTGCAAGTACATTGCGCATGTGATATTTTTGATGTACTCCCTGTTTGATTAGTTGGATTGAATCGGGATGAACTTGCAACTTGCCTTTTTTCTGTCGTTCTACACGGTATGCTTCAAATGGTTGGAAATAACTGTCGAATACTGGAGAAACACCCCATTGCTGTAATAGCGAAGCAATGTAGTTTCCGGCTATTCTTCCCTCTTCTGTTCCGGCTTCCCGGCCTTTCAGTTCATCTGCTGCCAGGAAACGGACAAAAGCTTCTGCATTTGCTTGGTTGATTTGAGCAAGTCCTTTTTCCTCTGGAGTAGGTCCAGAGTTTTTCTTTGCATATGCATTTGTAGTTGCAAACCACGACATGGTTGCAAGTAGTATACAAAAAGTGAATTTTTTCATGTCTGTTAGATTTAAAAGATTAATAAGCTGAGCGGTATTTCCCTTCTTCTTTGTCCTCCAGTATATTTAAGTAAGAAGCATAACGTGATTCACTGATATAATGGTTTTCCACGGCTTCACGTACGGCGCATCCCGGTTCATGCCGATGGGTACAATTACCGTATTTGCATTTAGCTGAGAACTCAAAGATTTCTTTGAAGTAATGTCCTACTTCTTCGTCTTCCATGTCAAAAGTACCAAACCCTTTAATTCCCGGAGTGTCAATGATATAACCTTCTTCACCTATAGGAAACATTTCAGAGAAAGTCGTAGTGTGCATACCTTTATTATGTACTGTCGATATTTCTCCTGTTTTTATTTTTTGATCTGGAAGGATGGCGTTAATTAATGTCGATTTTCCAACTCCGGAATGTCCGGAAAATAAGGTGACTTTTCCTTTCAGCTCTTTTTTAATTTCTTCGATATCTGTCTGATTTAATGCAGAAATCTTGAAGCAGGGATAACCGATATGTGTGTAAAGATTGGTCAATGCTTCCAGATAATGAAGTTCCTCATCCGAATACCGGTCGATTTTGTTGAATACAAGACAGACAGGTACACGATAAGCTTCTGCTGATGCCAGAAAACGGTCGATGAACGTAGTTGATGTTTCCGGATAGTTGACAGTAACTATCAGCATGCACTGGTCCAGATTTGCTGCAATAATATGCGATTGTTTGGACAGATTTGATGCACGGCGGATAATATAATTTTTCCGGTCTTCTATTTCTGTAATGAAAGCTGTACCTTCAGCGTTGATTGAGATTTGTACCCGGTCGCCTACGGCAATGGGATTGGTACTACGGATTCCTTTCAGGCGGAAGTTTCCTTTGATTTTACATTCTATTTGCCGGTTGTCGTCTGTTTTGACGAGATACCAACTTCCTGTGTTTTTAATGACTAAGCCTTTTTCCAAATTTTTATAGGATGAAAGATAAAGGATGAAGAAAAGCTGATGCATTCTGTTTTCAGAGCGTCGTTGAAGCTTGGTTCTTCATCCTTTATAAAATTAATTAAACAGTCATGATTTCTTTGTCTTTAGCAGCAAGCATATCGTCGATCTGTTTGATATACTTGTCATGAGATTTCTGCAATTTTGCTTCAGAGTTCTTTTGTTCGTCTTCAGGCATACCGTCTTTTACGGCTTTTTTCAAAGCATCGATAGCATCACGTCGTGCGTTACGAACGCTGACTTTAGCTGTTTCGCCTTCACCTTTACACTGTTTTGCCAGTTGTTTACGACGCTCTTCTGTCAAAGGAGGAATACCTATACGGATAATTTCTCCATTGTTTTCGGGCATGATACCCAATTCAGAGTCGATAATTGCTTTTTCAATTACACGGAACATGCTCTTGTCCCAAGGTTTTATAGCGATACTGCGTGCATCAGGGGTAGTCACTGCTGCTACATTATTGATGGGGACCATGCTTCCGTAAGAATCTACGCGGATGCCGTCCAGTAAGCGTACGTCTGCTTTTCCTGCACGGATGTGTGCCAGTGCATCTTCCAGATACATAATTGCCATATCCATTTTCTCTTCAGCTCCGCTGAGAATTGTCTTTGAGTCTGCCATATTAAAATTCTAAAGTTTATCGGGTTAGACTTATGCTAAATTAATGTGAACAAAAATACATGATTTTTTATTTTTCTGCAATAGTTTACTGATAATTATGCTAATGGCTATGAGTGATTGTCTGTATTTAGTATGATAAAAGAGCGGGATTTTTATTGTGAATAAATAAATGTGCCTTCTATGAAAAGAGTGTGGGTTTAGTGATGAAATAAACGTTTTGTCCCAATTTTTCTACTTTTTATGCGAAAAAATAGTTGAAAGATGTTTGATTGAAGAAAAATGTTACTATATTTGCCAACAACAAAACAATAATACATGAACAAATACTCTCTTCATATCACAATGATGGTCGGAATGGGGCGCACTGCAACATTCACATCTGTAACCGGGATGACCCCTCGGGGGTGAGAGATTGTATTTAGGTGTTTCTACGTGTTACACGCCTGTGGACTCAGGCATTTCGTTTTATTTTAATCAATTATTTATTTTGTTTTATCTGACAAGCGGGCTTTCTTGTATGAAAGAACAGTCCTTGTTATAAAAATATAAGTACATGAAGGTATTAAAATTCGGTGGAACATCAGTGGGTTCTGTCAGCAGCATGTTGAATGTAAAGAAAATTGTTGAAGCGGTAGATGATAAAGTAATAGTAGTCGTTTCAGCATTGGGTGGTATAACTGATAAGTTGATTAAGACTTCGACTATGGCTGCCAACGGTGATTCCGGTTATGAAAAGGAGATGAAGGAGATTGTAAACCGTCATATAGAAATGGTTTATACCGTCATTCCGGCAGGACAGAAACGTGAATTGCTGCTTGACTGTGTGAATGAACTGCTGAGTGAACTGAAAGATATTTTTCAGGGAATATATCTTATACGTGATTTGTCGCCAAAGACTTCGGCTACAATTGTAAGCTATGGCGAACGTCTTTCTTCTATTATCGTAGCAACACTGATAGAAGGAGCCCAGTGGTTTGATTCCCGTCTGTTTATTAAAACAGAAAAGAAACACAACAAACATATACTTGATTCGGAACTTACCAATCGTCTGGTTCGTGAAACGTTCCATGAAATTCCTTCCATATCACTTGTTCCTGGATTTATTTCTACTGATAAGACTACAGGAGAAGTGACAAATCTTGGACGAGGCGGTTCCGATTATACAGCTTCTATTCTGGCAGCTGCACTGGATGCCGATGTGCTGGAGATTTGGACAGATGTAGATGGTTTCATGACAGCCGATCCGAGAGTTATCAGTACTGCATATCCTATTACGGAATTGAGTTACGTAGAGGCAATGGAGTTGTGCAACTTTGGTGCGAAGGTAGTTTATCCCCCTACTATTTATCCGGTTTGTCATAAGAATATACCTATTTTAATAAAGAATACGTTCAATCCAGATGCTCCGGGAACTATCGTAAAACAGGAGGCTGATCACTCATCGAAAGCCATTAAGGGTATTTCTTCTATTAATGACACGTGTCTGATAACCATGACCGGACTGGGAATGGTCGGTGTGATTGGAGTGAACTACCGAATATTCAAGACATTGGCTGAAAATGGTATCAGTGTGTTCCTCGTTTCACAGGCTTCTTCGGAGAACTCAACGTCTATAGGTGTACGGACCGTGGATGCTGATCTGGCTTGCGAAGTATTGAATGAAGAGTTTGCCAAGGAAATAGAAATGGGCGAAATCAGCCCGATGAAAGCAGAAAGCGGACTGGCTACTGTGGCTATCGTAGGAGAGAACATGAAGCATACACCGGGTATTGCTGGAAAGTTGTTTGGTACACTGGGACGTAACGGTATCAACGTGATAGCTTGTGCACAGGGAGCTTCCGAAACAAATATTTCGTTTGTAGTAGACGGAGCTTCGTTGCGTAAGACATTGAATGTTATTCACGATTCTTTCTTCTTGTCCGAATATCAGGTACTGAACCTTTTCATTTGTGGTATCGGAACGGTAGGACATAGTCTTATCGAACAGATCAGCAGTCAGCAGGAACGACTGAAACGCGAACGTGGACTGATGCTGAATGTGGTAGGTATAGCCAACGGGCATAAAGCTTTATTTACCCGCAGAGGAATCGACCTGTCTAACTATCGTCAGGAATTGGATGAAAAAGGAATACCTTCATCTCCTCAGGTACTTCAGGATGAGATTGTTGGCATGAATATTTTCAATTCTGTATTTGTGGACTGTACTGCAAGCCCAGAAATAGCCGGACTTTATAAGGAATTTTTAAGTCACAATATTTCGGTTGTAGCAGCCAATAAGATTGCCGCATCGTCGGAATATGAAAATTATGCGGAACTGAAGCAGATTGCTCGCCAGCGTGGAGTGAAATTCTTGTTTGAAACAAATGTGGGAGCAGGTCTTCCTGTGATAAATACGATAAACGATTTGATAAACAGTGGAGATAAAATTGTAAAGATTGAAGCTGTACTTAGCGGTACACTGAACTACATATTCAATACTATCAGTGCCGATGTACCTCTTAGTGAAACTATTCATAAAGCAAAAGAAGAAGGATATTCAGAACCTGATCCGCGTATCGACCTGAGCGGGAAGGATGTTATCCGCAAACTTGTTATTCTGGCACGCGAAGCAGGATATCGGTTGAATCAGGAAGACGTAGAGAAGCACTTGTTTATTCCTAACGAATTGTTCGAAGGTTCACTGGATGACTTCTGGAAAAAGATTCCAGCTCTTGACGATGAATTTGAAGCACGTCGTAAAGTATTGGAAAAAGAAGGAAAACACTGGCGTTTTGTAGCTAGTCTGGAAAATGGACATGGAGTCGTGGCTTTGCAGGAAGTAGGCCGGAATCATCCGTTCTATACACTGGAAGGTAGTAATAATATTATTTTGCTTACAACTGAACGATATAACGAGTACCCGATGCTCATTCAGGGTTATGGAGCCGGAGCAGGTGTTACCGCAGCCGGAGTCTTTGCCGATATAATGAGTATCGCAAACATTTAGGCTTATGAAGCACATTATTATTTTAGGCGACGGTATGGCGGACTGGGCCGTACCATCGCTGGGAAACAAAACATTGCTACAATATGCAAATACTCCGTACATGGACAAACTAGCCCAGATGGGACGTACGGGGATGCTGAAAACAGTTGCCGACGGTTTTCATCCCGGAAGTGAAGTTGCAAACATGTCGGTTATGGGTTACGACCTGCCGTTAGTTTACGAAGGAAGAGGCGTACTTGAGGCTGCCAGTATCGGTGTAGATCTGGAACCGGGCGATATGGCTATGCGCTGCAACCTGATTTGTGTAGAAGGAGATATCCTGAAAAATCATTCGGCAGGACATATCACGACCGAAGAAGCCGACCAGCTGATTAAGTATCTTGATGAGAAATTAGGAACAGACCGTATTCGTTTTTATACGGGGGTACAATATCGTCATTTGCTTGTCATCAAAGGAGGCGACAAACGTCTGGCTTGTGTGCCGCCACACGATGTTCCGTTGAAGCCTTTCCGTCCGAATCTGGTAAAAGCCTTATGTCCGGAAGCACAAGAAACTGCCGACTTGCTGAATGCCTTGATTTTGAAGTCGCAGGAATTGCTTGCCACTCATCCGGTCAATCAGAAGCGTATGGCAGAGGGAAAAGATGCAGCCAACAGCATTTGGCCATGGAGTCCGGGGTATCGTCCGAAGATGGAACCTTTATCACAGAAATACCCTTCCATTCATAGAGGATCGGTCATTACGGCTGTCGATTTGATTCGTGGTATCGGACGTTATGCGGGTTTGCGTTGTATAGATGTAGAGGGAGCTACCGGACTTTACAATACGAATTACGAAGGTAAGGCTCAGGCGGCTATCGAAGCGTTAAAAACTGATGACTTTGTTTACCTGCATATCGAGGCTAGTGATGAGGCCGGACATGAAGGAGATATAGACTTGAAGCTGAAAACCATTGAATATCTGGACAGCCGTGCAGTCGGACCTATTTACGAAGAAGTAAAAAACTGGGATGAGCCGGTAGCGATAGCTGTGTTGCCCGATCATCCTACTCCGTGCGAACTGCGTACACATACAGCCGAACCGATACCTTTCCTGATTTATTATCCAGGTATTGCTCCCGATAGCGTGCAGAGTTACGATGAAATAGCCTGTCGGGAAGGAGGATACGGTACGATGGAAAAAGATGAGTTTATGAATGAGTTTATGAATTTACACTAGAGAGTTATGAAATATTACAGTACAAATAAGAAGGCTTCCGACGCAACACTTGAGGAAGCTGTAGTACGTGGACTGGCAGGCGATAAAGGTTTGTATATGCCTCGTGCCATCAAGGCTTTGCCTCAGTCTTTTTATGATGAGATAGAAAATCTTTCGTTTCAGGAAATAGCTTATCGTGTAGCCGATGCTTTTTTCGGTGAAGATGTTCCTGCCGAAACGTTGAAACACATTGTATACGATACACTTAGCTTTGATGCTCCGGTAGTGAAGGTGAAGGACAATATTTACTCGCTGGAACTGTTTCATGGTCCTACATTGGCTTTTAAGGATGTAGGTGGACGTTTCATGGCACGCTTGCTGGGATATTTCATCCGTAAGGAAGGCAAGAAACAGGTGAATGTACTGGTTGCTACTTCCGGAGATACAGGCAGTGCCGTAGCAAATGGTTTTCTGGGGGTAGAAGGGATTCATGTATATGTGCTTTACCCGAAAGGTAAAGTCAGCGAGATTCAGGAAAAGCAGTTTACTACACTCGGACAGAATATAACGGCTATTGAAGTAGACGGTACGTTCGACGACTGTCAGGCACTGGTAAAGAATGCCTTTATGGATAAGGAACTGAACGAACATATGCAGCTCACTTCGGCAAATTCTATCAATGTGGCTCGTTTCTTGCCTCAGGCTTTTTATTATTTCTATGCGTATGCACAGATGAAAAAGCAAGGAAAAGCAGACAATTTGGTGATTTGCGTGCCTAGCGGAAACTTCGGAAACATAACAGCCGGCCTGTTTGGTAAGCGTATGGGACTACCCGTGAAACGCTTCATTGCGGCAAATAACCGTAATGACATCTTTTATCAATACCTGAAGACTGGAGAATACAGTCCTCGCCCCTCAATAGCAACCATTGCCAATGCTATGGATGTAGGAGATCCGAGTAATTTTGCCCGTATCCTCGATTTATATGAAGGTAGTCACGATGCTATAGCATCCGAAATTAGTGGGGAGACTTATACCGACGAACAGATACGTGAAACAGTACAGAAAACTTACGAAGAAACCGGATATCTGCTCGACCCTCATGGTGCATGTGGGTATCGTGCCTTGGCAGAAGACTTGCAGCCTGAAGAAAACGGAGTCTTTCTTGAAACTGCTCATCCGGCGAAGTTCCTGCAAACAGTAGAAGCGATTATCGGTACAGAAGTAAAGATACCCGAAAAGCTACAGGCTTTCATGCGTGGTACAAAACAAAGTGTACCTATGCAAAAAGACTTTGCGTCGTTTAAAGCTTATCTGCTGAAACAGTAGTGATTGACAGCTTTTTATGATTCATTGGGGAAAGTGTTTTTATTTTTGCTGAAAAGACAGAGAAAACATGCTGATGTTTTTTTTATTTTTCTACAAAAGTTGTACTTCTTTGTACAAAAAAATGAGGCTTTTTCCTGATGTTTTATCAGCTTTCCGAACTTGTCTTAAAATGAAGTATAAAGTAAAAATCTTATAGGTTGAAACTTTAATAGTAAAAAATCTCCTGCTTTTAGCCATATAATCAGCATGAATAAAGCTAAAGCAGGGGATTTTTTGTACTCTAACGTATGGATACAATATAAGTAAGTCTGTTATTTTCTATTTTGAGCTTCAAAAGAATGTTAGTTTGCTGGTAGAAAGTTAATATAGATTGCTAAGACAATAATAATGTATTGTATGTATGAGGTATAAAGACAAAAAAATCCCGCAGGATTGAAAATAAATCCTGCGGGACATTTTTTGTTATATAGCAGTTCAGATAAAAATATATTTATCTGTTTTTATACATGTTTTCGTAGTAATTCTGATAATCACCGCTAGTAACGCTCTTTACCCAGTCCTGATTGTTCAAGTACCAGATAATGGTTTTTACAATACCATCTTCGAACTTAGTTTCGGGAGTCCATCCCAGTTCACGAGTAATCTTAGTCGGGTCGATAGCATAACGCTGGTCATGTCCCAAACGGTCTTTTACAAAAGTAATCAGTGAATCGTTTATCCAGTCGATGCGGATTTCACCATTTTCATCCAGTTCTTTTTTCTTTAAAACCTTGCGGTAAGCAGGTTCTTCTTCCATTAAACGTCGGATTGTAGCAATGGTAAGTTTTACGATTTCTATATTCTGTTTTTCGTTGTGTCCGCCTACATTGTAAATTTCTCCGTTCTTACCCTGGCGTACTACCAGATCGATAGCCTTGCAGTGGTCTTCTACATATAACCAGTCGCGTACGTTTGTACCGTTTCCATAGACTGGAAGGCGTTTTCCTTCAAGGATATTTTTGATAATTAACGGAATCAGTTTTTCCGGGAAGTGATAAGGACCGTAATTGTTTGAGCAACGTGTGATAGTAACCGGCATCTTATAAGTGTCACGATATGCCATTACGATTAAATCGGCACTGGTTTTTGACGCACTGTATGGGCTGTGCGGGCATAAAGGAGTTTCTTCAGTGAAGAAGCCTTCTTCACCCAGCGAACCATATACTTCGTCGGTTGATACCTGATGATAGCGTACATCTTTTCTCCATGTAGGATAACCGTTTTCGTCTTTTCCGGTAACCCATGCACGGCGGGCTGCATCCAGCAGGTTTTGAGTTCCCAGGATATTAGTCTGAAGGAACAGCTGTGGATTTTCTATACTGCGGTCTACGTGGCTTTCGGCAGCGAAATTTACGATATAATCGAATTTATATTCTGAAAAAAGTCGGTCGGCAAGCTCACGGTCGCATATGTTGCCTTTTATGAAAAAGCAACGTTCGTTGTCTACATCTTTGGCAATAGTACCTAGATTTCCGGCATAAGTCAAAGCGTCAAGTATAACAACCTTAATGTCTTCGTGTTTTGCTAAGATATACTTTATATAATTGGCGCCGATAAATCCGGCTGCTCCTGTTACTAAATAAGTTTTCATATAAGATGTTGCTTAAAATCGGTTACAAATTTCGGAAAGTTTTTTTAATCAGGCAAACAATTACTTGTTTAATTCTATTACTTCCAGGTCGGAAAAGTTTCCGTTGTCGATGCTGAAACGTACTAAAGTACGTACTGTATGGAATCCGTATATTCCTGCTGCTCCGGGATTTATGTGCAGTAATCCGAGTGTCTGGTCATATTTCACCTTCAGAATATGTGAATGACCGCTTATAAAAAGCTTGGGAGGATTGGCAAAAAGGACAGAGCGGATAGAAGGATCATATTTACCGGGATATCCTCCTATATGTTTCATCAGTACATCTGCTCCGTCGACAGTGAAGCGTGCTGTCTCAGGAAACATGTGCCTCATGTCTTGTCCGTCTATATTTCCATATACTGCTTTCAGGGGACGGAAGGCTGCGAGGCGTTCTGCTACTTCCATCGAACCGATATCGCCGGCATGCCATATCTGGTCGCACGGATCAAAATATTTCAGGTAACGTTCGTCCCAGTAACCGTGAGTGTCCGATAATAATCCGATTCTTGTCATTTTTTCTTTGGTTTTGTCGGACAAAGATAGTATTTTTGACTCAACCTTGATTCATGGCATTATGGAAAAACAATATAGATATTTCAACCGCGACATAAGCTGGCTTTCCTTCAATCATCGTGTGTTGCTTGAAGCTGATGACGATGATTTGCCATTGTATGAGCGGATAAACTTCATTGCAATTTATTCATCCAATCTGGAGGAGTTCTATAAGGTCCGTGTTGCCGAACATAAAGTTGTTGCTTCCGGTGGAAAAAGCGAAGACATGACTGTAGACCAGGCACATGAGCTGATTCGTAAAATTGCGGAGATAGTCAATGCGCAACTGGAAGACAGAATCCGGATTTATGAGCAGAAGATATTGCCCGGACTCCGTCAGAATCATATAATCTTTTATCAGTCGAAAAAGGAAGTGGAAGATTTTCACCGTGATTTTGTACATCGCTTTTTCATGGAGGAAGTATTTCCTTACTTGCAACCGGTAAAGATTGAAAAAGAGAAGGTCAGGATGTTTCTTCGTGATAAACGCCAGTATCTGGCGGTACGGGTGCGTTGCCATGAAACAGAACGGATGGAGTATTTCATTATCAAGATGCCATACAGCAAGGTTCCTCGTTTCGTGGAACTTCCCAAACAAGGTGATAATTATTATCTGATGTTTCTGGAGGATATCGTAAAGGCTAATCTTGCTGAAGTTTTTGTCGGCTACGATGTAGATTGCAGCTATTGCTGTAAAATTTCGCGTGATGCGGATGTATTTGTAGATGATGTTCCTTCGGAAAATATGGTGGAGAAACTGAAAGAGAAAGTTAAGAAGCGTAAGATTGGAGCGATAGCACGTTTTGTGTACGATCGTAAGATGCCTGCTGATTTCCTGGAGTTTCTGACCGATGCTTTTTCTATCGACAATGAGGAACTGGTTCCGGGAGATAAACATTTGAATTTGGAAGATTTGTCTTCACTACCTAATCCGAATCCAGATTTGAAGCCTTTGGCTAAGCCGGTTCCGATGAGGCTTTCCGGACTGGAAGGTAAGAATTTTATGTATCGCCGGATAGCTCGTAAGGATTTGATGTTGCATTATCCGTATCATAGTTTCGATCATTTTACACATTTTCTTTACGAGGCTGTTCACGATCCCTTATGTCGGGAGATTATGATTACCCAATATCGGGTAGCCGAACATTCGGAGGTTATCAATACGCTGATTGCCGCCGCGCAAAACGGTAAACAGGTAACAGTGTTTGTAGAGCTGAAGGCTCGTTTCGACGAAGAAAACAATCTGGCTACGGCCGAACTGATGAAGAAAGCCGGAATCAGGATACTGTACAGTATTCCGGGACTCAAGGTACATGCTAAGGTCGCACTTGTATTACGTTATAATAAAAAAGGGGAACAAATACGTAGCTATGCCTATGTAAGTACAGGAAATTTCAATGAGAAAACAGCTAAGATTTATTCCGATATTGCGCTATTTACGTGCAATCGGGTGATAGTGGAAGATATGCATACGCTGTTCCGTTTTTTGCGTAAGGAAGTGGATGAACCTCGGTTTAAACGTTTGCTGATAGCCCGTTTTAACTTGCTTCCAGAGTTAAAACGTATGATTCATCATGAAATTGCTTTGGCTAAAGCTGGCAGGCAGGGGAGAATTATTCTTAAGATGAATGCTTTACAAGACCTCACCATGATAGACGAACTGTACAAAGCAAGCGAGGCCGGGGTAAAAATAGATCTGATTGTACGAGGAATATGCTGTCTGGTTTCCGGAGAGTCGTTTAGTAGCAATATTCGTGTTACCCGTATTGTCGACAGTTTTCTGGAACATGCCCGCGTATGGTATTTCGGTAATGATGGAGATCCGCGGTTGTTTATCGGTTCTCCTGATTGGATGAGGCGTAATCTGTATCGCCGTATAGAGGCTGTAACACCTGTTTTGGACAAGAGCTTGAAGCAGGAATTAATAGATATGCTCGATATGCAGCTTCGTGCTAACTGGAAAGCTTGCTGGGTAGACAAGGAACTGAAGAATATATTCAAACGTACTCCTGACGAACCGAAAGTACGTGCTCAATATGATTTTTATCAGTATTTGTATAAGAAAAATATTGAGAACTGTTCTGATAATTCTCAAAATCTGTGTGAGGAGAAAGCTCGTAAAACTAAACAGAAAGTTTGAAAAAGTGTAGCAACCGATAAGCTAAATAAAAAAGAACCATATCAGATTCTAATTGGGTGAGTAATGATATGGTTCTTTTATTATATAAGAGAATATATGGTTTAGACATATTCTCTTTTGACTGTGAAATAACTTTCTAAGAATTTAAGGAAGCTGTAATTTCAGCTTTACGAATTGTTTGATGAATTCAACAGTTCCGTCAATGCCTAAAACCGAAGAATCGATGCAAAGGTGATAGGTTGCAGCTGCTCCCCATGTCTTATAGCTGTAGTAGTTGTAATATGAAGAACGTTTTTTGTCTGCTTTCTCCATCAGTTCTTCTGCTTTTTCTGCACTGATGTTATGCAGTTTCATCAGTCTTTCAATGCGCGCTTCGGGAGAAGCTGATACGAAAATGTTGGCACAACGCGGGAAATCGCGTAAAATATAATCTGCACAGCGTCCTACAAACAGACACGACTTTTGTTCTGCCAGATGACGTATCACATCACTTTGTATCTTGAACAACGAATCGTTGCTTAAATAAGAGTTATATGGATAAGCTCCTTCTGTTATAAAAGGAAAACGTGTTCCGAACAATCCTCCCAAGATGCTTTGCGAAGCTTTCTCGTCTGCTTTCTCAAAGAACTCTTTACATAGTCCGCTTTCTTTAGAAGCCAGATTGATCAGTTCTTTATCGTAGAAAGCTATACCTAAGTCTTTAGCCAGTTTTTCACCAATTTCCTTTCCGCCGCTGCCCAGCTGACGTCCGAGGTTAATTATATAGTGATTGTTCATAATTGAATGAGGTTTGGTTTGTAAGGCAAATATAAATAAAAATTTTTGCTTTTAATTTATTTCTGCTGCCTTTTGCTTGAATTGTTTAAACTGGTTGTATAGCATAAATCCTGCAATCAGGCTGGCTAGGACATCGGATATCGGCATGCTGAACCAGATTCCGTCTGCTCCCCAGAATAAAGGAAGTATCAGCAGGCATGGGATAAGAATCAGTACCTGACGGCTTAATGAAAGGATAATGGCCTTTTTTGCCATTCCGATACTCTGGAAAAAGTTAGATGTTACCATCTGGAATCCGATAATCGGGAAGAACATGACAGTTATTCGGAGTCCCCGTGCGGACAGTTCGATCAACTTGCTGTCGGTTGTAAAAGCCGATACAGCAAGTTCCGGTATAAGTTCACCAACAAGAAAGCCGGTAGATGTGACGATTGTAGCAGCTATTACGGTCAGTTTCATTACATGGTTTACCCGATGAAATTGACGTGCCCCGAAATTGTATCCGGCAATAGGTTGCATACCTTGGTTTAACCCCATGACAATCATTACGAAAAGAAATACAATTCGGTTTACTATACCGAAGGCTCCTATGGCAAGGTCGCCGTCGTACAGTTTCAGCCCTTTGTTGATCAGAATCACTATCATACAAGAGGCTACGTTCATGAAGAAAGGAGCAAGACCGATTCCGATAATATTTTCTACCAACACGCCTTTCAATCGGTAAATACCGCGGCGGAAATGTAAAAGTTCGTTTTTATTGCAAAATATTTTAATTAGCCAGCATAAAGATATAATCTGTGCCAGAATGGTTGCTATAGCTGCTCCACGTATTCCCATACCGAATCCGTAAATGAACAAAGGGTCTAATAGGGTATTGATGACGACGGTCAGTATGGTTGCTGCCATTGCCTTTTGCGGATGGCCGGCAGAACGCAGTACGGAGTTTAGTCCCAGATACATATGAGTAACTACGTTTCCGAGAAGAATGGTGACCATATAGTCGCGTGCATAGGGTAGAGTAACTTCACTGGCTCCGAAAAAGTACAGGATAGGATCAAGAAAAGCAAGTGTCAGTATCGTAAACAAGATACCGATAATCAGGTTTAGGGATACTACATTCCCTAAAATCTGTTGGGCTGTGGAATAATCTTTTTGTCCTAACTTAACAGAAACAAGGGTAGAGGCTCCTACACCTACCAGTGAACCGAAAGCAGCAGCCAGGTTCATCAGAGGGAAAGTAATGGCAAGACCCGAAATAGCCATGGCACCTACTCCATGTCCGATAAAAATACTGTCTACCATGTTATAAAGTGAAGATGCTGTCATCGCGATAATGGCCGGAATGGCATACTGCGTCAATAGTTTGCCGATGGGTTGGTTTCCCAGTTCGGTTGCTGTTCCTTTTTGTGTCATAAAACTCTTTTTACGATTAAATTCGCGGTAAAGGTACTTAAAATTCCATACAAGGAAAAACTTTCTTTATCTTTGCATCATCGAAAGTGTCAGATTTTATGGAACATTCATCTTTATCTTTGCAAGAACTGAACTCACTGGTACGCAAAAGTATTCGTACTTGTCTTCCTGATACTTATTGGGTACAGGCGGAGCTTAGCGATGTGCGGGCAAATTATTCCGGCCATTGTTATCTGGAGTTTGTGCAGAAGGATGCAAAAAGCAATGCCCTGATTGCAAAGGCAAGGGGGATTATCTGGAGTAATGTATATTATCAGCTGAAAGCTTATTTCGAACGGGAAACCGGTCAGGCATTCGTTTCGGGTATTAAGGTATTGGTGAAGGTCAGTGTCGATTTTCATGAACTTTATGGATATTCGTTGACTGTAACAGATATAGATCCTACTTACACGCTGGGTGATATGGCACTTCGCCGGAAAGAAATTCTGAAACGTCTGGATGAAGAGGGTGTCCTGACACTGAATAAGGAACTGGAATTGCCGGAACTTACACAGCGTATCGCGGTTATATCTTCGGCTACAGCAGCCGGTTATGGTGATTTTTGTAATCAATTGGAGAACAACGCCTTTGGCTTTGCTTTCCATTCTCGATTGTTTCCGGCAGTCATGCAGGGAGAAGCTGTAGAAAGTTCTATTATTTCTGCTCTGGAACGGATCAATGCAGAATGCGACCGTTGGGACGTCGTTGTCATTATCCGTGGAGGAGGGGCTACATCCGATTTGTCCGGATTCGATACGTATGAGCTTGCTACACACTGTGCACAGTTTCCATTACCTGTCATAACCGGCATTGGTCATGAACGTGATGATACGGTACTCGATATGGTATCGCATACACGAGTTAAAACTCCGACTGCTGCTGCCGAGTTTCTGATAAATCATTTGAGGCAGACAGCAGAACGCCTTGAACGCTATACACAATTTATTTATCAGGAACTGCCGGTTTTGTTTACTCGTAAAAAGGAACAGTTTGAGCATTGGGTATCTCGCATTCCTGTACGGGTACAGATGCGCCTCCAGCATGAACATTTCCGTCAGGAAAGACTGACCAAGCAGATACAGATGGGATGGCAGACACGTTTCCTGAAAGAAGAACACCGGTTGCAGATTGACCGTCGTATAGCTACGGCTTTGGAGGTGATTCTACAACGGGAAAAGCATCGTCTGGCACTGATCGAACAACAAGTCAAGGTCTCTTCTCCGGAACTGTTGTTAAAGAAAGGGTACAGTATTACCTTAAAAAATGGGAGAGCGGTAACGGATGCAACACAACTTCTTCCCGGTGATGAAGTTGTTACTAAAGTAGCGAAAGGAGAATTTAAGAGTAAAGTGATATAATTATGGCAACAAAAAAAGAAACTTATACCGAAGCAATGAAACGCCTGGAAGCTATCGTGGCACGAATAGAAGGCAACGAACTCGATATAGACGAGCTGGGCGATAATCTGAAAGAAGCTCAAAAACTGATAAAGTATTGTCGGGATAAACTGTATAAAGCAGATGCTGAAATCAAAAAGATGCTCGATGAGGGTGATAAAGTGGAAAAAAGCTGTGATTAAGTTGGATTTTGCAAATATAAACTTTACTTTTGCTTAAATACTTGTAACGGAATGTAAAACATAAACATTATATTAACAATGAAAGAAATAGATTGGTCTAAACTGTCTTTCGGCTATATGAAGACAGATTACAATGTACGTTGCTACTATCGCGACGGAAAATGGGGTGAACTGGAACTTTGTTCGGAAGAAACATTGAATATTCATATGGCTGCTACTTGTCTGCATTACGGACAGGAAGCTTTCGAAGGATTGAAGGCTTATCGTGGAAAAGATGGAAAAATCCGTGTATTCCGTCCGCAGGCTAATGCAGAACGTCTGCAAAGTACTTGTAGAGGTATTCTGATGCCGGAACTGTCGACTGAAAAGTTCTGTGAAGCTGTACGTATGGTTGTAAAGGCAAACGAGCGTTTCATTCCTCCTTATGAAAGCGGTGCATCTCTTTATATTCGTCCGTTGCTGATCGGTACGGGTGCACAGGTAGGTGTTCATCCGGCAAGCGAATATCTTTTTGTCATTTTCGTTACTCCGGTAGGTCCTTATTTCAAAGGTGGTTTTGCAACCAATCCTTATGTTATTATTCGTGAGTTCGACCGTGCTGCTCCGCTGGGAACCGGTACATTCAAGGTCGGTGGTAACTATGCTGCCAGTCTTCGTGCCAATAAGATGGCTCACGATGCAGGTTATGCCAGTGAATTTTATCTGGATGCCAAGGAAAAGAAATATATTGATGAGTGTGGAGCTGCCAATTTCTTCGGTATCAAAGATAACACATATGTTACACCGTTGTCTTCTTCTATCCTTCCTTCTATTACAAACCGCAGCTTGATGCAGCTTGCAGAAGATATGGGTATGAAGGTAGAACGCCGTCCTATTCCGGAAGAAGAACTTGCTACATTCGAAGAAGCAGGTGCATGTGGAACAGCAGCCGTTATCAGTCCGATTGAACGTATCGACGATTTGGAAAACCATAAATCGTATGTCATCGCAAAAGACGGTAAGCCGGGTGCTATCAGTGAAAAGCTTTACAACAAACTGCGTGCTATCCAGTATGGTGATGAAGCAGATTCATACGGATGGGTAATGATTGTAGAGTAAATGAATTATTAACCTTTAAAATCTAATACTATGTTAAAACTTAATTCTGAATTGCGCGCAGCTTCACGTACTACACTGTCGGGTAACTGGACGATAGCTGCACTTGTTACGTTGCTATATTTACTGATAGCAGGAGGTGTTAGTTCTATTCCTAAGGTGGGAACTGTTGTTTCACTTATAATAACGTATCCGCTTGTGTATGGATTTGCCATATTGTTCCTCGACTTGTTCCGCGAAGGAAAACCGCTTGAGATTGGAAAACTGTTTGATGGATTCAAGGATTTCGGAAGAATTTGGGGTACGGGTATTTTAATTGCTATTTATACGGTGTTATGGACTTGTCTGCTGATTGTTCCGGGTATTATCAAATCGTATTCTTATGCTATGACTTATTATATATTAAAAGATGAACCGGAATTGAAATACAATGCTGCTATCGAAAAAAGTATGAGCATGATGAACGGTTATAAGATGAAGTTATTCTTGCTTGATTTGAGTTTTATCGGCTGGATGATTTTATCTGTATTGACTTTGGGTATCGGATTACTGTTTTTGCAGCCTTATATGTCTACTGCACGTGCAGCTTTTTATGAAGATCTGAAAGCAGAATTGAGCAGTAGAAACGCCAGCGAAGAAGTATAATACGGATAGTTGTAATCATTGTATATATAACGGGCAGGCAGAGAGGTTGAAATCTCTGTCTGCCCGTGGTGTTTCTGTAGTAAATCTTTTTTGTCCGTTCCGGTGAAAAAACGTAACTTTGTGCCCAAAACAAGAAGAACTCAGTAAAAAATGGGAAAAGGAAAGCTGGCAAAGTTTGCAGATATGGCGGAGTATCCGCATGTGTTCGAATATCCATATTCGGTGGTAGATGATGTTCCGTTCGAGATGAAAGGAAAATGGAACAAGGATTTCTTTAAGAACGATAATCCGATTGTATTGGAATTGGGGTGCGGTCGCGGTGAATATACCGTGGGACTGGCACGACGTTATGCCGACAAAAACTTTATCGGAGTAGATATAAAAGGTGCACGTATGTGGACAGGAGCTACCGAAGCCTTGAATGAAGGATTGAAAAACGCTGCTTTTCTGCGTACCAATATCGAAATTATCGACCGCTTCTTTGCTCCGGGAGAAGTGAGTGAAATCTGGCTGACTTTCTCTGATCCGCAGATGAAGAAGGCTACCAAGCGACTTACTTCTACCTATTTCATGAACCGTTACCGTAAGTTTCTTGTGCCCGACGGACTGGTACATCTCAAGACCGACAGTAATTTCATGTACACTTACACCAAATACATGATAGAAGCCAATAATCTGCCGGTAGAGTTTATGACCGATGACCTGTACCATTCGGGTATGGATGATGATATTCTGAGTATCCGTACCTATTACGAACAGCAATGGCTGGATCGTGGCTTAAATATAAAGTACATCAAGTTCCGTCTGCCTCAGGAAGGAGAGTTGCAGGAACCGGATGTAGAAATTGAACTGGATGATTATCGCAGTTACAACCGCAGCAAACGCAGCGGGCTGAAAACAAGTAAATAATAATAATAATTTGAGATATTATGACACTTTATCCAAAACTTATTCTTGATGCGCTGGCAACGGTGCGTTATCCGGGAAATGGAAAGAATATTGTAGAAGCCGAAATGGTGGCCGATAATATTCGTATTGACGGGATGAAGGTGAGCTTCTCATTGATATTCGAGAAACCGACCGATCCGTTTATGAAATCGGTAGTTAAATCTGCCGAAACTGCTATTCACACCTATATATCAAAGGATGTAGAAGTAACGATTGCTACAGAAAGTCGTCAGGCTGCCCGTCCGGAACCGGGAAAGATGCTTCCGCAGGTAAAGAACGTGATTGCCGTTTCTTCCGGTAAGGGTGGAGTAGGAAAGTCTACCGTAGCGGCCAATCTGGCAGTAGCACTTTCGAAACTGGGTTATAAAGTAGGTTTGCTCGATGCGGATATCTTCGGACCTTCTGTACCTAAAATGTTCCAGGTAGAAGATGCTCGTCCTTATGCTGAAATGGTAGATGGTCGTGATTTGATTGTTCCGATTGAAAAGTATGGTATCGAACTGCTTTCTATCGGCTTCTTTGTCGATCCGGATCAGGCTACTTTATGGCGTGGAGGTATGGCTAGCAATGCCTTGAAACAGCTGGTCGGTGATGCCAAATGGGGAGATTTGGATTATTTTATTCTCGATACTCCTCCGGGAACAAGCGATATTCATCTGACTTTGCTTCAGACGTTGGCTATTACAGGAGCTGTTATCGTCAGCACTCCTCAGCAGGTTGCTCTTGCCGATGCACGCAAAGGTATCAATATGTACATGAACGATAAGGTAAACGTACCTATTCTCGGACTGGTAGAGAATATGTCGTGGTTTACTCCAGCAGAGCTGCCTGAAAACAAATATTATATTTTCGGAAAAGAAGGAACAAAGAAACTGGCCGAAGAACTGAATGTTCCGTTGCTGGGACAGATTCCTATCGTACAGAGTATCTGTGAAAACGGAGATAAAGGTACACCGGTTGCGCTGGATGAAAACTCTGTGACCGGACAAGCTTTCCTTGAACTGGCACGTAACGTTGTAGCACAGACTGAAAAGCGTAATGCCGAACTAGCTCCGACTCAGATTGTAAAAACGCATAAATAAGAATATCTTTATAACAGATATTGAAAGGAAAACACCATCTTTTGCATGTGCAGAAGATGGTGTTCTCTTTTTAGAGGTATGGTGTACTGAAAACATCAGCATGTTTTTGAAAAATATGGGCAAAAGTTCTGTAAAACATCAGCATCTTTTTGGGAAAACATGAGCATCTTTTAGAAGAAACATCAGCATGTTTTTTTAACGTGTATGAAATCAGTTGTGGATATGAGGTATTTTGCAATGTCAGCACCCTCAAGAGCTAGTAAGTTTATTTTCCGGTCAAGCCCTCCTGCATATCCCGTCAGGTTACCGTTACTTCCTATTACACGGTGGCAAGGAATGATAATACTGATAGGGTTGTGTCCTACTGCTCCTCCTATAGCTTGTGCCGACATGCTTGAAATACCTTTCTGTCGTGCTATTTCTTGAGCAATATCTTTATAAGTAACTGCTTCTCCGTAAGGTATCTGTTGCAGGATTTTCCATACAGCAATTCGGAAGGGTGTGTCATTCAGCTGGAGAGCAGGGGTAAAGTCAGGTTTCTTTCCACTGAAATAGCAATCCAGCCATTCGGATGTTTGGTGAAAAACGGGAAGATCTTTTTCTTGAGTGCAATTGGCCAGCGTACGTGCAAAAAACTTTTGGCCTTCGAACCATAAACCGGTGAGGCATGTTCCGTTACTGGCTAAAGTGATCTGTCCGAGTGGAGAATTATAATGGCTGGTGTATTCCATAGATAGAAAAGCAGAAAATAAAAAGAAGAGATAAAACAATCTTCCCTGTTACATGGCGACAGAAGATGTTTTATCTCTTCGTGTATAATGAATGGAATTGGTTTCTTAGATGTTCTTTACTTTAATCAAGTATTCGGCAATCTGTACAGCATTCAGCGCAGCACCCTTCTTTATCTGGTCACCAACAATCCAGAATGTCAGACCGTTTTCGTCTGCAAGATCCTTACGGATACGTCCTACATATACAGGATCTTTACCTGCGAGGAACAACGGCATCGGATATTCTTTCTTTTCAGGATTATCCATCAGTACCAGACCTTCTCCTTCAGCAAAAGCCTGACGAGCTTCTTCTACAGAAACCGGACGTTCTGTTTCTACCCAGATGCTTTCTGAGTGAGAACGAAGAGCCGGAACACGTACACAAGTTGCGCTTACTTTTACGTCAGAGTGCATGATCTTACGTGTTTCGTTGAACATTTTCATTTCCTCTTTAGTATAACCGTTGTCGGTAAATACGTCGATTTGAGGTATCAGGTTGAACGCAAGCTGGTAAGCGAACTTTTCAACAGTTACAGGTTCGCCGGCAAGTACCTGACGGTATTGTTCGTAGAGTTCGTCCATTGCAGCTGCACCAGCTCCACTGGCAGCCTGATAAGTAGAAACATGTACACGTTTGATATGTGACAGTTTTTCGATAGCCTTCAATGCTACCACCATCTGTATAGTAGTACAGTTCGGGTTAGCGATAATACCACGCGGACGGTTTAAAGCGTCTTCAGCATTTACTTCGGGTACTACCAAAGGAATATCAGCATCCATACGGAATGCACTTGAGTTGTCTATCATTACAGCGCCGTATTTGGTGATAGTTTCGGCAAATTCCTTAGAAGTACCTGCTCCTGCAGAAGTGAAGGCAACATCAACACCTTTGAAGTCATCATTGTGTTGCAGCAGTTTCACTTCGATTTCTTTTCCGCGGAACGTGTATTTTCGTCCTGCACTGCGTGAAGAACCGAATAATAACAATTCGTCTATCGGAAAATTTCTCTCATCAAGCACACGCAGGAACTCCTGTCCTACTGCTCCGCTTGCACCAACAATAGCTACTCTCATTTTCTTTTACAAATTCTTAAACTGTTAATACTTACATTTTCTTACTGTGCAGACTGTTTTATCTTCTCTTTGTTAAGAAACTTATTTGTTTTTGAAACGATGTGTTTCGTCTGCCAATATTTCCGATTGCAAAAATAAAACATTCTGAATTATTAATACGGAAAATAGGAAGTTTTTTTGTATTTTTGTTTCTAAAATGAAATAGTAACGCCTATTTATGAAAGAAGTGCTCGATTTTGTAAACTTTGATTTTCATCTTCCTGTCACCGACCCTACGTGGATTTTTTTCCTGGTGCTGGTTGTTATATTGTTCGCTCCCATTGTTTTGGAACGGTTGCGTATTCCTCACATTATCGGTATGATTCTGGCGGGAGTCGTTATCGGTGAGCATGGATTCAATATATTGGCACGTGACAGCAGTTTTGAGCTGTTTGGCAAGGTGGGACTTTATTATATCATGTTCCTTGCCGGACTCGAAATGAACATGGAGGATTTTAAGAGCATTCGTGTAAAGGCTACCGTGCTGGGACTGCTGGCTTTTATTTTTCCGTTGGGAATAGGTATATGGACCAATCTTCACCTGCTTGGTTATAGTCTGGCTACTTCGGTTTTGCTGGCCAGTATGTATGCGTCGCATACGTTGATTGCTTATCCTATTGTAATCCGCTATGGCATTAACCGTCAGCGGGCTGTAAGCATTGCCGTGGGAGGTACTGCTGTGACAGATACACTGACATTGCTGGTTCTGGCAGTAGTGGGAGGTATGTATAAGGGTGAAACTTCCGAAATGTTCTGGATATGGCTGGTGCTGAAAGTTGTTGTGCTGAGCGTAGTCATTATGTATGCTTTCCCTCGTATCGGACGGTGGTTCTTCCGTCGTTACAGTGACAATGTAGTGCAGTATATCTTTGTAATGGCAATGGTTTTCCTCGGAGCCGGACTGATGGAGTTTGTGGGAATGGAAGGTATTTTGGGTGCTTTTCTTGCCGGTCTGGTATTAAACAGGCTGATACCTCATGTTTCTCCGCTGATGAGTCATCTGGAGTTTGTAGGAAACGCTTTGTTTATTCCTTATTTCCTTATCGGTGTGGGAATGTTGATCGACGTAAATGTCTTGTTCGGTCATATAGATTCTGTCAAGGTAGCTGTAGTGATGATTATTGTTGCACTGTTGGGTAAATGGATTGCTTCATGGCTTACACAGAAGATATATAAGATGCGTGCTTTGGAGCGTGAACTGATGTTCGGCTTGAGCAATGCACAGGCAGCTGCTACACTGGCAGCCGTACTGGTGGGATATAATATCATTCTTCCCAATGGAGAACGTCTGTTGAACGAAGATGTACTGAATGGAACAATCTTACTTATTCTGGTGACCTGTGTGGTTAGTTCGTTTATTACAGAGCATGCGGCCAAACGTATTGCAATGGACGATGCGGAAGTGAGTGACGAGAAGGCTCAGGAAAAAGAAAAATTCCTGATTCCAGTAGCAAATCCTGAAACGCTGGAAAGTCTGATGAGTCTGGCTATGGTGGTACGCGACGAAAAGCAGCCGGATAATCTGGTAGCTCTAAACGTAATCAACGATAATAACGGTTCGGTAAAACAGGAAATGCGTGGCAAACGCAGTCTGGAACGTGCAGCACAGATAGCGGCTTCGACCAGCGTAAGGCTGAAAACCGTATCGCGTTTCGACTTGAATATTACTACCGGTATCTTGCATACTGCGAAGGAATACGAAGCGACGAATATCATCATTGGTCTGCATTGTAAAATGAGTATCGTCGATTCTTTCTTTGGTAATCTGACAGAAAATCTGCTGAAAAATACTTATCTGCAAGTGATGGTAGCACGCTTCCTGATTCCTGTCAATACGTTGAGGCGTATTATCGTGGCTGTACCTCCGAAAGCTGAGTTCGAACACGGATTTATGAAATGGATAACTCACATGTGTCGTATGAGCAGCCGGTTGGGATGTAGGGTACACTTCTATGCTCATCCCCAGACATTGGGTTATATACGTGGATATATACAGAAAAAGCATAAGGATACGCGTGTGGCTTATTCTGAGCTGGAGGACTGGGATGACTTGCTTCTTTTGACCGGACAGGTGAACTATGATCATTTGCTGGTAATCATCAGTGCACGCCGTGGCTCTATCTCATATGATTCAGCTTTTGAGCGATTGCCGATGCAGATATCTAAATATTTTAATAATAACAGCATCATGTTGCTTTATCCCGAACAGAAGGGTGATCCGAATGAAAGTCTGTCGTTCTCCGATCCGCGCGGATGGGCTGAAACACAATATTATGATAAGGTGGGCAACTGGTTCTATAAATGGTTTAAAAAGAATTCATGAGCGAAGATAGTAAGGCCTGGCAGCAACGCACCGAGTTGTTGTTGGGAAAAGATAAGACCGACCGTTTAAGACAGGCACATGTACTGGTGGTCGGACTCGGAGGAGTGGGAGCCTATGCAGCGGAAATGATTTGCCGTGCTGGAGTAGGCCGGATGACTATTGTAGATGCCGATACAGTACAACCCAGCAATATTAACAGGCAGCTCCCTGCTACACACTCTTCACTAGGCAGACAGAAGGCTGAGGTTCTGGCAGAGCGTTTTCTCGATATAAATCCGGAACTTCAACTTACGGTATTGCCAGTGTATCTGAAGGATGAAGCAATACCTGAACTGCTTGACAGTGCCAAATTCGACTTTGTGGTTGATGCAATTGATACGGTAGCTCCCAAGTGTTATCTTATTTACCATGCCTTGCAGCGTGGTATTAAGATTGTAAGCAGCATGGGGGCCGGAGCCAAACGAGATATTACGCAGGTGCGTTTTGCTGACTTATGGGAAACTTATCATTGCGGACTGAGTAAGGCAGTGCGTAAACGTTTGCAGAAAATGGGAATGAAACGTAAGTTGCCGGTAGTGTTCAGTACCGAACAGGCAGATCCGAATGCTGTTATACTGGTAGACGATGAACAGAATAAAAAGTCTACAGCCGGAACAGTGAGCTATATGCCCGCCGTATTTGGCTGTTATCTGGCAGAATATGTAATACGAAAATTGTAGAACGATGATTCAGTTGGAAGGAATAACCAAGAGCTTTGGTTCACTGCAGGTATTGAAAGGGATAGACCTTATAATAAATAAAGGAGAAGTAGTAAGTATTGTCGGACCTAGCGGGGCAGGAAAGACTACCTTGCTTCAGATAATGGGTACGCTCGATAAACCTGATAGCGGAAGGATAGTGCTGAATGATACGGAAGTAAACCGTCTGAAAGAGAAAGAACTGTCGGCTTTCAGAAACAAGGAAATCGGATTCGTTTTTCAGTTTCATCAGCTGTTGCCTGAATTTACGGCATTGGAGAATGTAATGATTCCTGCTTTAATTCAGGGAATTTCTGCTTCTGAGGCAAAGAAAAATGCCCGTGAAATGTTGGATTTTCTGGGACTTGCCGAACGTGCCTCGCACAAACCGGCTGAACTGTCGGGAGGAGAAAAACAGCGTGTTGCCGTAGCGCGTGCACTGATAAATCATCCTTCTGTCGTACTGGCAGATGAACCTTCTGGCAGTCTGGATACACAGAATAAGATTGAACTTCACCGCTTGTTCTTCGATTTGCGTGATAAACTGGGACAGACTTTTGTTATTGTAACCCACGATGAGGAACTGGCTGCGCAGACTGACCGTACAATTCACATTGTAGATGGAATGATAAAATAGCAAGCTACATCTTTACATATGCAGATTTGCATCAGAATTGACTTTGAACAGTCTTTTCTGATGCAAATCTTTTTTATAAAATCCATTTAGAATGACAGATGAACTACCTCAGGGTTGTGGTCAGACAAGAATTGTCCGGCTTCTTCAGCTTCTTGAGGAATATAGCTGCTTTCAACTTTGATCTGTGGGGTAACAAAGATGAAGTCAATCTTGTCGCAAGAGTCGGCAGGGATACGTCCGAAGTCGTGGAAGGTGTAATCTACTCCTTCGCGTTGTGCAGCTTCTTTATACGCATCTTTCAGTACAAACTCATTGGTTGTTATAGTTTCATAAGCTTCCGACTGGTCTGTTACGTTGAAATCTCCAGTCAGTACAGCCGGCTGATCGCCCACAATTTCTTTAATTTTTTCAATGATCAGCAGGGCTCCTTTTCTTCTGGCTTCCGTTCCTACATGGTCGAAATGGGTATTTACTGCCATAAAGATCTTTCCGGTTTTCTTGTCCTTCAGTTTTGCCCATGTTGCAATGCGGCTGCAAGCTCCGTCCCATCCGATAAATCCTACACTGTCCGGATATTGTGAGAGCCAGAAAGTGTTACTGTCGAGTACTTCGAAGCGGTCTTTCTTGTAGAATAGAGGTGAGTATTCTCCCTTTGTTTTTCCATCTTCACGTCCTACACCAACTTCTGCATATTCTGGCAGGCGTGATTTTAAATCCTCCAGCTGATTGTGAAGAACCTCTTGCATACCAACGATGTCGATGTCCTGTGATTTGATGAATTGAGCTACATTGTCTTTCCGGTATTGCCAGTTGTTCAGGCTGTCGCCTGGATTATCATAACGGATGTTGAATGTTCCCCAAGTAACTTCTGTAGGCTGTTGTTGAGTTGTGCACGAAAGAGTGGCGACAGAAAGTGAAGCTGCCACGATTCCCAAAGTGAAAAGTGAGTGTTTCATAGAATAAAAAATTTAATGATATGCTATATGTTGTTTTTCGTTTGAAAATGTTCCGCTAAGTAAAACAATTTTATGATGTTTTTCACTTATAGGCGGAATAAATTTTCTGATAAAAATAACCATAAAACTTTATTTCATGACTTTCAGACTTAGCAAATGTAGTCAATAGGTTTGTCAGACTTTCTTTTGTAGCTCTCATTTGTCGGGTATATAAGTTTTTTGTGCTATCTTTGGCAGAAATAAGTGATTGTTATGAGTCATATACAGTTAGGAAGATATAATCAGTTGGAAGTTGTTAAGGAAGTTGATTTCGGCATGTACCTTAATGGTGATGAAGATGGCGAAATATTGCTTCCCAAGCGTTATGTGCCTCAGGGATGTAAACCGGGCGATGTGCTGAACGTGTTCATTTATCTTGATATGGATGAGCGCTTGGTAGCTACTACGCTGGAGCCCTATGTTCAAGTAGGAGAATTTGCCTGTCTGGAAGTAGCATGGGTAAACCAGTATGGTGCATTTCTGGATTGGGGACTGATGAAGGACCTTTTTGTTCCGTTCCGTGAACAGAAGGCCAAGATGCAGAAAGGAGGACGATATCTGGTGCATGTACATCTGGATGAGGAAAGTTACCGTATTGTGGCATCGGCTAAGATAGAGCATTATCTGTCGAAGGAACGTCCTGAGTATAATCAGGGTGATGAAGCTGAGGTGCTTGTATGGCAGAAAACCGATTTGGGATTCAAGGTTATTGTAGATAACAAATATTCGGGCATGTTGTTTCATAATGAGATTTTCCAGCCGCTGGAGCCGGGAATGCGTTTGCATGCTTATGTGAAACGTGTGCGTGAAGATGGAAAAATAGACCTGGAACTTCAGAAAAGAGGAGTGAAGAAGGTCGATGATTTTGCAGAACTTCTGTTGCAGTATATCAAAGATAACGACGGATATACACCGATAAATGACAAGACAGATGCCGAACAGATATATAATACGTTCGGGGTAAGCAAGAAGACATTTAAGAAGGCTGTCGGAGATTTATATAAAAAGCGTCTGATAGTATTGGAAGATGACGGTATAAGGCTCGTAAAAGAATAACTACCTCATAAAAAACTCCTTCATGTTTTCATGAAGGAGACACTGTCCAAAATTTTGTGTAAATGGAAACAGGATTCAGTTGTAAGTTTGTT
>DXLM01000089.1 GCA_019414725.1 Bacteroides sp. | reverse complement strand
ATTTAAAACAAAAATGCCGCACTTGACAAAATAAAAACATCAGAACAACTCAATCTGCTTATCTGCCTTTATTTGTTGCACAAAATAGTTGTCATGACTCACCACCAACAAAGTGCCTTGATAATCCTTCAAAGTTTCGGTCAATATCTCCATACTCAGAATATCAATATTATTAGTAGGTTCATCCACAATAAAAACATCGGGGGCCTGTGCACTCACCATAAGACAACAGAGAGAAAGTTTCATCTTCTCACCTCCACTCAGATAGCTACACTTCTTGTTCCATGTGGAAACAGGAAACAAAAAACGGTTGAGAATCGTTCTCAATTCATTATCATACAATTCACTATTGAATAAGGCAAGTTGTTCCAATACCGACAAATCATTACGAATTATAGAATATTCCTGATCAAGATAAACGTACGTCAGCCCTTCTGCCTGTATCAAAGAACCTTGAGTAGGAGCAAGACTTCCGGTTATCAACCTCAATAAAGTTGTTTTACCACTACCATTACTTCCTTTCAAATGAATACGGTCACCACTTTTGATGGTAAACTCAAGAGGAGAAGACCACAAAGGATTTTCTCCATACGAATAATTCACACTTGAAGCTACGATAAGTATCTTACCGATATGCAAAGAAGATGAATTGAAATTTACTTTCATCGCCTTCATATCAGGTAAAGCTTTATGCAGTTCTACTGTTTCTCCTGCCAAAAAACGGATCTTATCAGCATGAACATCTCCTAAACGGACAGTACTTTTCTCAGCCTGATCCCTGAATGTATGCATTGCCATCTTTCCGACTCCTTTCTTCACATTTTGTTTTTTACCTCGCACATCATGCTTTTGTTGACGCTCCATTACCTCACGTGCCTGCTTTCGGGCTTTTTGTAATTGCTTTTCATTCTCCTTCAACCGGGTTTGCAGAGCTTCTACAGCCAATTTCTTCTGTTCTTTATAGAAATCGTAATTTCCAGCATAATAAGTGACACCTTTTGCAGTAAGCTCATAGGTAGAAGAAAGTAAATTGAGTAATGTCCGGTCATGGCTGACAACCAGTATCCCTGCTGCAGCAGTAGTTATAAAACGGTACAGCCGGATACGGCTTTCGTCATCCAAATGATTGGTAGGCTCATCCATCAAAATAAAAGCAGGAGAGTATATAGTAATTCCTGCTAGAAAAACTTTTGTTTTCTCACCGCCACTCAACAAATGCATGGGATAGGAAAGAGGTACTCCTACCAACCCCCATTCATTCAAAGCAGCAACCGCTTTCTCTTCTATTTTCCAGTCATCCGCCAAAGCCGTAAAATGCTCTATCGAAGCATCTCCCTGTAAAATGGCATGAAGTGCATATAACTTTCTTTCTATTCCCAATGCCCCGGCTACTGTCAAATGATTAAACTGACCAAAATGCTGTGGAATAGAATAGGGGATATCCGGACATATAATTTGTCCTTCAGAAGGTAATAGCTCTTTAGTTATCAATCGCATCAAGGTAGATTTTCCCGAACCGTTGTTTCCGATGAGGGCTACTTTTTGCCCTTTACTGATAGTAAAACTGACATTACTGAAAAGCACATCTTTATCCGGATGCATGTAAGTAATGGACTGTACATGTATACACATACTCTTTCTAAGAATTTTAAATATGAATACTGAAAAGTTCGTAGTTGGAATAAGAAGACAACTATTGCGCAACAAACGAAATTATTTCGCCTGCTGTCCCAACGTAAAAACAAATAGTTGTATGGAAATGAATGTTTTAAATTCTCATCGGAATATTTTTAAATTTGCGAGACAAAGATAGCAGGTTTATGGAACATAAAAAAATATTCCTCAATCTAAATGAATAGATTGAGGAATATCAGAATAAAAAATCTATTTATTCAAATGAAGGCAAAGTCACAGAGAAATGAGGATTCGGAGTATGCTGTGTTCTGATAATCTCTTTCATTTGTTTCACAATATCCGGATGTCCGGCAGCGATATCATGGTCTTCATGAATATCTGTAGCAAGATTGTAAAGGAAAGGAGTCCCTTTTTTCACTACCATCTTCCAGTCTCCCATACGTACACCAATCTGATCGGTTTCATCAAATTCCCAATACAAGAAATCATGTTTCTTCTGTCCTTCCTGCCCTAACAAAGTCGGAGCAAAAGAAATACCATCAAAATAATCCACATCTTTTTTCTTGTTAGTGTACTTCTTTACATAATTCTTCACACCTGCCAAGTCACAAAATGTAGGCATCAAGTCATAGAAAGCCAACTGATGATCATTGACCGTTCCTTCGGGTACTTTGCCCGGCCAACGTACAATGAACGGAATACGGATACCTCCCTCATAACATTGACGTTTCAATCCACGAAGTTTGCCGTCACGACCAAAAAAGGTAGGATCAGCTCCTCCTTCTTCATGAGGGCCGTTATCACTGGTAAAAATCACAATGGTATTTTCGTCCAGTCCTTTCTCCTTTAATTTGTTCAAAACTTCTCCTACATAATAATCCAAGCGAGTAATCATGCCGGCAAACTGCGCATGGGTGTGTACCGACGGATTATATCTTGATCCTTCCTGTCCACCCCAAGTTTTATCTTCAAAAAACTTCTTTTGATAACCTGTCAGAATAGAATCTTCGGGCTGCGCCAGCTCTGCATGAGGAAGCGTATAAGTAAAAATACCAAAGAAAGGTTGCTTGCCATCCTGTTTATCCAACCATTTCATTGCTTCTTCATGGATCATATCCGCAGAATATTGCGGACGTTTGAAATAGTCCTTACCAAACATAGGATAGTTGATATTCTCATCCATCACTACACGAACCACTGCCGTATCACCAGCCGATTTACTATACCGGTTCAGGAAATTCGGATAATATAAATGAGCCTGAAACTGACAGATATAACCATAATATTCATCAATACCCCGTTTGTCCGGCGTAGACACAGATCCCTCATAGCCCCCTGCCCATTTACCAAACATACCGGTAGTATAACCGTTATCTTTCATTATTTCAGGTATAATCACATGACCGGGATCGTATGGATGTTGCCCCACCACGGCATATTCCTTATTATTTCCATACATCACAACAGGGGCATCGCGCCAGTACTCCTTGTTCCCACGTACTTCACAATGTCCGGAATGTTGCCCGGTCATAAATGACGCACGTGATGGAGCACTCACCGGACTACCGGCATACGCTTGTGTAAAACGCATACCTTCTTTAGCCATATTATCAATATTCGGTGTACTGATGTAGGGCTGACCGTAACACCCTAAATCACCATACCCCATATCATCACACATTATATAAATGATATTCGGTTTAGGGGTTTTCTGGGCATAAGCACCTAATAAAGGAAATGCCAGCCCACTGGTTAAAAGAAAGAGGTTTCGATTTTTCATTATACAGTTTATTGAATTAGTTTTTCTTTGAGCAAGATATGGAAAATATTCCAATTGATGAAATAATAAAGTCGCCTCAAATAAAAATTATATAAAGACGACTTTATATTAACATTTACCTATTTACCAACCTGGATTCTGTTCCAAAGCAGGATTCAACAATATTTCAGTTGTCGGAACCTGATATAAATAATATTTCTCCAACCATCCTTTGCCCTCTTTCAATGGGTCATTGAACAAATACAGATATCCCTCTTTCATTGTCCCTGTTGCTCCATCCGAATAGCCTGTCTCCGTGTTATACAAAGTATATCCCGCCGCTGCCGCCTTTTCTTTTGAAAGCCATAATCCTGTTGCAGTCTTATTCAAGAACCAAGGTGCCATTCTCCAACGTCTGATATCATAGAAACCAAAACCTTCTCCCATCAGCTCAATAATTCTTTCACGACGTATCTCCCATAATACAGGATCCACCAAAATGCCATTATCATTGCCTTTAGGGTAGTATTTGCCACGATTAGGATCAAAACTATCATTAATATCAGCAACAACCATTTGAGCAACTCCAGCACGGTCACGCAATTTATTAATAGTAATATCAGCAACCGGTTGATTGAACTGCCCTGCTTCAAACATGGCTTCGGCATAATTCAATAAAACCTCTTCTATCTTAAAAATAGGCTTGTCGGCTGTGTTTTGTGCACCGTTATTAAAACTCTTTTCCCACTGGCTCCAATTCTTCCAGACATAATAGCCCGATCGGCATGTAACAAACGCCCCTGTTCCCAATCGAGGAATTTCAGGAACCAACGAAGCACTCCAGTTCTGACCGGGCAAACGTTTCATGCCTGTACCCGGATTAGAACATGATTCATTAGGTTTCATAATATCAATATATTCACGATCGGCAGGATCATCTGTATATGACCAAGTAGGATAGTCTCCTTTACCCGCTTTTACTTTGTAAGGAGGGATTACGGTATGATACAAGCGGGGGTCTCTATCACGGAATGTGGCATACATATCCTTGTCACCATGATAACTGGAAGCATGATTCAAAATAGGTTTACCGTTTTTCATCAAATATAGATCAACGGTCTTTTGATTCATCTCCACATAATGCGAAGAGGTATGCTCCATATAACTATAGTTACAGTTATTGATATCATCGACATATTCCTTATATAGAATCACTCCCGGAATCCCCTTTAAACTTTCTGTTGTCCACATCTCGCCATAACCCGCAGCAGGCTGTCCGTCCGTGCCATAATATAAAGTAGGATAATCATCCATCAATAACTTGGACACACGAATACATTCCGTGAAATACTTATCATAATCTCCAAGTTCATGATATTTGCGCCACGTTCCCTCACGTAATGTAAAACGTGAAATAGCCGCACGAATACAGTCACGATTAATGGTGTTATCACCATCCCTGCTTTGGAAATCGCCTATATTTTCTTCCGCCCATTTCAAACGGTCCAGAACTTTATCCGCCACTTCTTTACGAGCCACCCGAGGACCATACGCCTCGGGAGATTCATCATTCAGAACGGTTTCTATCCAAGGAATATCACCAAAACGATTTATCAGTTCCATATACCAGTAAGAATGGAAAAAATAACCTACTGCCTTCCAATGGTTTTTCTCAACATCCGTCAGATTGGAACCATCAATGTGCGTCAGCATCATATTGATACGACGCAAGTATCCAAAGCTCCAGCCATTTCCCGTAGCTGTGCTTGTTATCTTCTGGTAAGCATAATTATTAGAGCTGGACTCATACTTAGAATCCATAAAACCTGCATTTATATCTCCTTGATAGTGAGAATTTTGCCCTATTCCATTTACAGAGGTAGCGATATCCGTGTTTGAAAACATCTCATAACAAGGCCACATAAATGCCAAAAAATTATCGTATGACTTAAAAACGGTTTCTTCCGTCGGATCAGTTACCGGAAGTTTATCCAAAAAACTATCGTTACATCCCGAGAGCGTAACGCCTGCCAAGATGGCAAAACTTATAAATATCTTTTTCATATTGCTTACTCGATTAAAAGGTGATTTATAATGTAAGGTTTATACCAAATGAAACTGTGCGCGATGCAGGATAGTTCCAATTCAAAGTCTCCGGATCAATTCCCTTCGGTAATGATGAAAACGTAGCCAAATTTTCAATGCTGACAAATGCTTTCAACTGCTTCAATGTCAGCTTCGACACCCATGCCTTAGGAACTGTATAGGACAGAGTTACATTTTTAATACGTAAATAAGAAGCATCTGACAGAAATTTGTCCGATTGACGATAGTTAGAGCCTTGGTTTCCATAATTTCCATAAACACGTGGAAATTCAGCATTCGGATTGCTGCAAGTATAATCACCTGCTGCTAAATCGGCCGGTTTCCAATAATTGCTCAAATCATCATACAAAGGTACAAATTTAAAATCCGCGTATAAAGGCATATTCAATGTATTGGCAATCCAAGCGTCACGTTTACCTGTTCCCTGCAAGAAGATATTCAAATCAAAACCTCCATAACTAGCCCCCAAATTGATACCATATAGATAACGAGGCATATTGTTCCCGATAACTTTACGGTCTCCCGGATTGTCCACTGTGTTATTACCGGAAGTAATGATATTTTCTTTCCCTTCTTCATCTCTCAAGTTTTTAAACTTCAAATCACCCGGCCGCGGTGAATATCCCTCCAAAGCGGTAATTCCATCCTTTAATATCCAAGACGAGGTGCTTTCAAAATCATCAACTGTATAAAATCCATTAGCTTCATAACCCCAGATTTCTCCAATTTCCTTTCCTTCATAATAATTCCAAAAAGTATTTCCGTTGCTCAATGTGCTCGTTAGTATTTTTGACTCATTGGAATTATATTTCATTATTTTAGATTTACTGTCTGACAAGTTGAAACCAACACGATAACTTACTTTACCAATCTGATCTCTCCAGTTCAAATTTAGTTCCCAGCCAGTAGTACGCATGTCGGCCGTATTCTGATATGGGGCGCTCGCACCCACCACTCCCGGTAACTGCATACCTGGAGCAAGCATACCTTTAGTATCCCGTTGATACCAATCAAATGTACCATTCAAACGATTGTTCAGCAAAGATATATCCAATCCGAAATCCAGTGTTCCCACTTTTTCCCATGTAAAGCTGTTGCTGACCAACGCTGGTAATGAACTAATGGCGGTTACAAAATCACTACCTGATAACCATCCGTTATACTTATTATTCAATTCCATAGTCGGAGTATAGGAATAAGAGGGAACATTCTGATTACCAATCTCACCATAAGATGCACGTATTTTCAATCCTCCCAGCCAATCGCGTGTAGCTTCCATGAATTTTTCCTGTGCAATCTGCCAGCCCACAGAAACAGAAGGGAAGAAACCAAACCGGTTTTCTTTGGGAAATTTAGAAGAACCGTCATAACGTCCATTCACTTCTAAAAGATATTTGTCTCTATAATTATAATTCACACGAAAGAAACCACCACGCACGGCAAATTCATCATAAGAGTCATTGACCTTGATGGTAGAAGTTCCTGATCCCATAGCAGGAATATCTGTAATAGCCTGTCCATAAGAGTAGGCATCTAAAGTTTCTTTATATTTCGATTCCTGATTGAAACCAGCCATAACCTTAAAACGATGATCGCCTAAAGAAAAATCATACGTCCCATACAGGTTGAAAGCATTATAGTCTGTATATTGCTTGTACTTACGCAGATAATCATTGGTCGGAGTTACATCTTTACCTCCTTGTATAGTAGTATAGGGCACACTTCCGGTATACCAATGATAATCATATATATTTTTATCAAATGTATATTCAAATGCAATCTCCAACCCTTTCAGAGGCTTCAAAATAGATTTAAAAAAAATACGCGGATTGTCATTAATCGTTTTTGAAGGATTTGACCATTCTACCTGATTCCTCGGAGTAAAATAGGGTAGTCCTTCTCCACCCAAATCATCCGCTCCCTCCGGACACACTCCTTCGGGATAAAAAGATGCCAGACGAGTGGAATAAATACCACCCAAAGCTGATGCCGGCAAAGTCTTTTTACTATGTGCATAGCTTAGTGTAGCTTCTTGTGTGAACCAAGATGTAATATCTGCGGAAACAAAACTGCTTACATTCATTCTGTCATATTTATCTTTATTAGTCACTAGAATACCATCATTCGATAAATAACCAGCGGATAATCTATATCTCAATTTATCCGTACCGCCGGTAGCAGAAATATTATGAGTCATCTGAAAACTGGTTTCGAGCATATTCTTCACCAAGTCCTTTTCATTCATATAATAAAGTGACCCATCCGTATCCTTATAAATACCATCCCCCATAGTCTGCAATGAAGAAGGATCTTGTTGATATTGCTTCAACAACTCCATCCATCTACTTACACTAGGAGCCCCGGGAGTCCAAAACTGATCACCGGCAGCATCCGAGTAAGCTTGCAGATAATCCATTAGCGGAGCTTGTTTGGGAAGGTTTATAGCATTCGAAAAGGCAAAATTATTATTATAATTCAATTGAAAACTAGTACCACCTTTAGGACGTTTGGTAGTAATCAGAATAACACCACCTGCTGCACGCGCACCATAAATAGCTGCCGAAGCAGCATCTTTCAAAACAGTTACCGTCTCAATATCTTCAGGATTAATCATATCAATATCACCTTCCACATTATCAATCAGTACCAACGGTTCAATGGTATTACCATACGAACCATCATCGTTCTTTATACCGACAGAATAAGCTCCGCGAACCTGAAATTTCTTCCCTTGTCCTGGATCATTACCATTACTTGAAACAAGTAATCCCGGCACGGTTCCTTGCAACGCCTCAGCGGCATTAACCAGCGGACGGTCACCAATCACTTCATCCATTTTGACCGAGGCAACGGCTCCTGTCAGGTTTGCCTTTTTCTGTGAGCCGTAGCCCACTACCACCACTTCGTCTAAAGTTTCAGTGTCCTCACGCAATACCACCTGAATGGTTTTTGTATCATGCACGGCTATTTCTTGAGACTTATAACCAATATAACTTATTTGTAACTTCACAGGAAATTCAGGAACTTCTAAAGAAAATTTTCCATCAAAATCCGTGATACACCCGTTAGTAGTCCCCATTACCACAACAGAAGCACCGATAATCGGTTCCTTTGCCACATCCATTACTAATCCGGTAATTGTATTCTGTCTTGCTTGCTGAGGCTTATAAACAGAAATATGTTCCCCTTCCACTTTATAGCAGATATTTCTCCCTGCAAACAACATCTCAAGCACTTCTTCCACACTTTTATTTCTGACATCAATAGACACTTTCTCATTCATATTGATATCATTATTGCGAACAAGGAAAGAGTAACCGGTCTGCTTTTCAATCTCATGAAAAACCCGGCTCAAAGCTACTGAATGCTGTTGCATAGAAAACCTTGCCTCCTGAATAGGCAATGCGGCCATAGCGACGTTCCCCCATAGTAAAAATGAAACGACCCATACAAGAGAGAACCAATGTTCCCTACGAACTTTACAAAAGTTTTTTTTCATACTTAGAATTTTTAGTTAACAATTATTTAGGCATGTACTTCTTATTTATCCGTCAACGGTCTGTAACGACTATTGTTTTTCCTTTCTTTCTCCACATAAACTTATTATCCACATCCAGATAAGAAAGGATTTCATCCAAGGTCAGATTCGCATCTATACTTCCTGAAAAATATTCAGTATAGACTTTCCGGGACTGCACAAGTATCTGTACGTCATATTTTTTTTCGATTGATTTCAAAATATCAAATAACTTTTCATTGACAAATACCAATCTTCCTGTAGTCCAAGCTGCTTGAGAAGAAGCATCTATCTTCCTCATAAACAAAGCCTTATCATCCTTATTAAAAACAGCCTGTTCATCAGGGGAAAGCAGTATATTCTTTTTAGCATCTGAAGTAGTATAAACATTCACACTACCCTCTACAAGACTCACTTTTATTTCTGCATCATCAGGATAAGAAGCTACATTAAATGTCGTACCCAGCACTTGTATATTCAGTTCCCCCGTATGGACGATAAAAGGTTTGCGCACATTCCTGGCAACTTTGAAATAAGCCTCGCCCGAAAGAAAAACTTCCCGGTCAGCCTGATGCCGCAACAAAGCATCATATTTTAAAACCGTTCCCCCATTCAGAAAAACAATGGTACTATCGGGTAATAGTAATTTTGAACTGGCTCCCTGGGGAATTTCAATCTGACAATAGGAGGGAGCAAGAACCTCTTGACCAGACGAATGATATAAATAAAAGCACGTTATGCTGCAACCAATCAGCAAAGCCCATACAGCCACACTTCCCCAAACACTTATTTTGCGGAAAAATGAATGTTTACGGGAAGAATGAAAATTTAAAGTATCACGCAATTGTTCTAAATTCCGCTCTTTCCTGCGTGCAAACCAAGAAGAGGATGCCAATGCATAAGAACGGGCTATTTCACGATATTTTTCGCGACAAACATTCTCTCTTTTCAGTAATATAGTTAGTTTCTGCATATCTTCAGACGAGATTTCGCCTTTCAGATAATCCAGCATTATTTGTTCAAATTCATCTATTTGGCTGTTCATTTTATATCTTTGGAATTATCTATAGATAATACACAGGCAACAGACAAAACATTTAAGCCAAAAACAGATTTTTTTCATTCTTTTTTTAGAAAAGAAAAAATAATAGAATCCCCACTCTAGATCCCACCTTTTCTCTTATTTTATCCATGGCATTTTTTACATGTACTCTGACTGTATTGACTGAAATATTATTTTTATCTGCAATCTCTTGAGGAGTCAAATTGGAATAAAGATATTGCTCAAAAATGAACCTGCATTTATCAGGCAAGGAAGACACTATATTTTGGACTGATTTTTCCAAATCAGCTAATTCCATTTCTTGCAAAGGCGAACACTCAGAAGTACAAAATTCTTCTTGATACTCAAGTAATGCTTCACGGTATTCATCTATAATTCTTTCACGACTGTGAAGCGAACGGAGGTAATTCAAACACCCGTTCTGAATAGCACGTATCAAATAAGCATGAATAGGAAAAGATAACTCACCACGCCTATACCATATTTTAGCAAAAGTCTCATTAACTATATCTTGCGCTTCCACAGGGTTAAAGATATAAGAATTAGCACAAGCACAGAGATAGACAAAATAGCTATTATATAAAACCTCAAAAGCTTTTTCTTCTCCTTTGTTTATTCTTTCAATCAAATCTTTATCTACTATACTTGCATCCATCTTTATTAAGACTATTAATATTGCAAATATAGCATTTCTTAAAAATATTATGCCAATAAAACTATTTCTTATTAAAAAACTCTAGTAATAATCAACTGAAAAAAGAAATAAGTTCCAGCTCATAATCTAAATAATAATACCTAACTTTGTTTCCGACGAAAATCAAACCCTAAATA
>DXLM01000088.1 GCA_019414725.1 Bacteroides sp. | reverse complement strand
ACCTAATAGCTTGCCAATGCTATATTTATTATATCGCCTATACGGGCGCACCATCATAATAGTTGCTTGCCTGTTGATGAAGTGAAGACAGACATATCATCAGCTGACTGTCCCACCATTCTCCTGTCTTGAACGGGATAACAGAAGTAAAGGCAAACTCTTTTGAATAGTCCCAGTTCTGATAATTGTATACAGCTTTCAGACGGCTGGAGTCTAGGTATATCATTTGCATGAAGTAATCTTTGATATAATCATAGCTGAACTGGAAAATATATTTGCTTTTCAGAATGTATGTCAAAGCTGCGGAGTAGTCAGTATAAGGTTTGAGTGATGAATTTCCTGCCGATTCCTGATAATTGTTAAGGTAACTGGTCGATCCGCTTAACGTCCAATAATCGGGATAAGTCTTGTTCGAACTGAGTTCAAATTGAAGGATGTGTGAAGGAGAAAGAACATAACTTAAGTTCAAAGTAGGGTAGATTGCCCATTTTTTATAGCTCATCATTTGATAATATTCAATGGAAGCAGATGCATTCAGACTCCATTGGCTACCAAAGTTCTTTTCGAAACCGGTATATAGATTATAAGTATATTCATCAACTCGGCTTTCTTTGTTCATTCCACTCATCGCTGCAAGATTATATCTTTGCGAATTATGGTTGTTTACATATGTAAAGGATGTTCCGTAATTCAGTACCCACGCATTGGAAAGTGTATGGTTTTGGTCGAGATATACTTTCCATCGGTTTATATATTGAGCCGTGTTGCTAAGAAAAGTCGTTTCCTGTCCGTTGTTTTCTATGCTGCGGAAAGATTGTTCCTCTTTATTCCTGAAATACGTATAGTCGATACCCCCTGTCAGACCGAGGCCGGAAGTATAGTTTAAAGCTACGTTATGCATCTGTTCTTCGGCAGGGGCATGGTTGAAGGTAGTCGAATGATTATCCGAAGAGGTAACCGATTGTTGTTTATCGGGATTAAGACTGGAAGTATAACTCAGCCCCAATTGGCTCTGTTCATTAAACTTATAGTTTCCTCCAAGCCGGAATGTATGTACCAGTTGCCGATTTTCTCCGTTAGTAGACTGGCTGATGTTATGTATTTCGTCATTCAACGTGTGACGGGTAATCAGTTTATAACCTTGACGGTTGTAGTGATTGTTGAGATTGTACATAAAGTCTATATCCAGTTTGGGAGATAAATAGGCAAATGTCACGCCGCCTTCTTCTCCTGCTTTATTTGCCTGTACATAATTGCCGTTTATCTCTCCCTGTAATCCTCCTTCTCCCGGTTTATAACCTTTTAGTATTACATTGATTGCTGCACCGCGCACATGATATTGCGGGGGAGTATTATACATCACTTCCGCCCGTTCTACACGTGATGCTGGCATACCCTTTAATAATGTAACAAGCTGTTCGTAGTTCATAGATGTAGGCTTTCCGTTCAAAATAATATTGATACTTCCAGCTCCGGCTAGTGTCAACACTCCATTTTGTTCCATTACGCCCGGTAGTTGTTTTAATGCATCATACACATTCGTCACCAGCTTATTGGCAGTGAGTTGAGGCATATCGTAGGTCAAGCGGCTGCCTTCTACTTTGACCAGCGGTCGTTCCCCTCGTACAATAACCTCATCCAGCGCATAGTCTTTAGCCTGTAGTACCGTGATACCTGCATCTTTTTCTTTGCCTTTTTTCTCTATTGTATGATATAATAGATGCTGAAAGATGAGTCGATAAGCTTCCGGCTGATGATTGAATACAAAGTTTCCGTCGGCATTCGAGATTGTTGCATCCACGAAAGTTGAGTCCGAAGTCTGGAGAATGATAGTTGCACCGTCTATCGGTTGCTGTTCTGTATTGACAACCTTACCCGAAACGGTTTGTGCTGTCAGGCTGCCTGAGCCTCCTGCCAGCAAGAAGATACTCATTAAAAAATAGATTTTCATATCAAATTGCATTGGGTTATTTTCTATATCTTTGACAGTGCGAAAGTAAAGGGCCCGACCGATTTTCTGGGTTAAGGGCAGGTTAATGTTACGTTAATACACGACTTATGGAGATAAAACATATCCGTTGGATTGCTGTGGTGGGACTTATTGCTATTGTTGAGCTGCAATACGTATGGCTTGTCAACACATATAAGCTGACCAAGGAAAGTATTCGGATGAAAGGGGAGGAACTGTTTCCCGAAGCAGCTTTACAGGAGGTTTTCCTGCGCGTGTCTAAGACAAAGAAAGACTCCACGGTTACAATGAACGTTAATTTTGATGCTGAGAAGGATATGGAAACCATGTCTAACCCTGGTCAATGGCTGATGAGTTATATGCATGTTTCGTTTCAGGAAATTGCTCTGAAAGATTTTAATCGTGATGTTTCGTTTGTGGATTTGGATTCGATTTATGCGCACATGCTCGATTCGATTGGCTTCCCTGCTGTTGTTGCGTCGTGTATTGTCGATTCAACCGGTTGTGTAATGAGGTCTTCCAGTCAACTGGATATACATGGCAAAGGTGTATTACGAACTTCTCCTTTGCCGATTAGTCATGACGGAACTCGCTTTTTGCAAGGAGTTATTACCAATCCGTATCGGGTGATTTTCCAGCGGATGACATTACTTTTGCTTGCTACTGTGCTGATTATGGTCTTGGTTATAGTTTGTATCATTTATCAGATACGCATTATCGTTCGTCAAGATAAGATTGCCAAGTTACGTGAGGATTTTTCTTATGCTATGATTCATGATATGAAGACGCCTTTGAGTTCTATATTGATGGGTACTCAGATACTGGAAACTGGAAAACTGGATACCCAACCGGAGAAAAAGGCACGTTATTTCCGCATTTTGAAAGAAGAGGGAGAACACCTGCTTTCGCTGACAAACAAGGTATTGACACTTTCTAAACTGGAAAATCATCAGTTGAAGTTGGAAAAAGATACGTGCTGTGTTCGTTCGATGCTGGAAGACCTTGCCGAGAAGTATAAGGCAAAAGCAGTGAAGCATATTGTCTATAAATGGAATTTGCAGGCAGATACTGTTTATGCGGATGAGGAGTTTTTGAAAGAAGCACTCAGCAATCTGATTGACAATGCCGTGAAATATTCGGGTGATGAGGTTGAAATTACATTTTCGTCGGGAAAGCTTTCGAACGAATATTATATAAAGGTACACGATACGGGTTTCGGTATTCCGCTGAAAGACCAGAGTAAGATATTCGAAAAATACGAACGTGCTTCGGCTGCGGATAGAAGTCGATATGGAGGTTCTGCCGGTTTCGGTTTAGGATTAAATTATGTTTTACGTGTAGCTGAAGTTCATGGCGGCAGAGTAACGTTGGAAAGCATTGAAGGAGAGTACAGCGAGTTTACGATATATCTTCCGAATAGAGAAGATGCTATTGATAAAACTTGTTTGAATACAAATAAATGAATTATAATTGAACAATGATACGACTATTGCTGGTAGAAGATGATGCCAATCTGTGCTACATCATACGTGGTGGACTAGAGGATATGATAGGCGGTTACGAGATAATGACAGCCGATAACGGTGAAGCTGGTTTGAGAATATGGAAGGAAACACATCCCGATGTAATTGTTGCCGATATTGAGATGCCGGTAATGGATGGATATGAAATGGTGAGACGAATTCGTGAAACGGATGATGTAACACCTATTCTGTTTACTTCCGGGCGTGTTTCTCCAAAGGATGTAGTGAAAGGTTATGAGCTAGGTGTAAATAATTATATTAAGAAACCCTTTCTTGCTGAGGAGTTGAATGCACATATCCTTGCTTTGTTGAAGCTGACAAAAGGAATAAGATCAGTAAATGAAGAAGAAATATTCCATCTCGGAACTTCTTTTATATTTGAAGCCGGCCATGCCTTGTTGAAACAGACAGAGGGAAAGGAGCAGACACTTACCGAACGAGAAGCTGCTTTGTTGTGTATTTTATGCGAGAATAAAAATAAGGTTGTCAAGCGTGAAGCTATCTTGGAACGTTTATGGAATACAGATGACGACTATTTTGCATCACGCAGTCTGGATGTATTCGTTTCACGTTTGCGAAAGTTGCTTGCATCCGATAATACTGTGCAATTGAAAACGATAAAAGGCGTAGGACTTATGTTGGAAAGCCCTGCGCCTGGAGGATAATATGAAACTCCTGCTTTGTGTTTTACAAAGTAGGATTCTTTTTATTCAGCATTTTTCTTAAGCCATTCCATTCTTCGCTGGTCAGGAAGATGGGTTACTTTGAAGTGTTCGAATTTTACGTTAAATCCTTCACCGTCAGGACAAGCTCCCATCAGACCAACTTTGACAGGTGTATTGTCTTGCAGCCAGGCATTCCGCATCATAACATAAGTTTTGTCATCGAATGAGTAGAACACTTCTACGGCATCTAGTCGTCTGACTGCCTTTATCCAAATATAGGGTACAGGCTTATCGAGAGTAATAACACTCCAGTCGCTTGTATGGTGGGTAACAACTGTACTTAGGTTGAATTTTCCGTCAACAAACTCAATACCGGTCTTGATATAGTTTTCCTTGTCGATACGCAGCATCAGACCTGCTTGGTCGAAGCGGACTTTGTAGTCGCCTGTGATTTTTACTTTTACTTCAAACTCGCCGTCATACGTATTGTAATAAAAAGGAGCGTCATCGACAGTAAATCCGTAATGTGAAATGCGCCAATAGTCACTATGTGGAGTGACATACATACTTAATGCATTATCTGCTATTTCCCACTGCTCTGGTTCATTGAACCATTGCATTTTTTCCAGAGTCTGTGCCATAGCCTGCGTACTTATAAAGGTTAGCATTGCCAAAAAGAGCTTTTTCATAAATGTGTAAAGTTAGAATGTGGAATATTTTCTTTTATTTTGCAAAGGTAGTTACCTATACTGAGAGCACCAATACTGATAAATAACCATTTTTATTCTCTCTCCCGTTATGAATGTAAAGACTGCATTGAACAACGAACTGCTTGCACAAGATTTTGCAGGGGAAGTAAACCTGAACCGGTATCTTACACATTATAAACAGGTTGCTTCGATGTATGCTGAGGTAGAAAATTCGATAGCAGTTCTGAGTGATATGGGTTCTAACCGAAGTTATATTTATTATGGTAAGGTAGGAGAGTTTTTAGGCATAGCTTTGCATGGGGAATGTCATCTTATTGAATCTATCTGGGAAGAAGAAATATTCAGTCGGATTCATCCCGATGATTTGGTGAAGAAACATACTCGTGAATTACGCTTTTTGCATTTCCTTAAAAATGCTTTAGAGAAGCAGCGCAGTGATTATTATCTGGAAGAGTATCTTCGGATGTGTGACAGTGTGGGAAAATACCATCAGGTTTTACACCGTATGTTTTATGTCATAGCACAGGATACAGGGAATATTTGTCTGGCCTTGTGTTTATATAATCTGACTGAAGTTTCTTCCATAGGAAGCATGATTGTAAATTCAGCTGATGGAAGTCGTATAGATATTGATACGTACGACTGTTCCGACTTGCTTTCAAGACGTGAAAAAGAAATTCTGATATTAATAGGAAGGGGAAAGTCGAGTAAAGAAATAGCTGAAGAGCTTTCTCTCAGCATACATACCGTTAGCCGTCATAGGCAAAATATCCTGCAAAAACTACAAGTAAGCAACTCTGCTCAGGCTTTTGGCATCGCACGTGAATTACATTTGCTATAGTTGTTTTTATTTTGCATCATAGATTGTAAAAGCCTTTTGGTACTTTGTTGCTTTTTTAACAAGGAATATTCGTTGCTGTCAGCTAAAATGCTTAACTTTAACAACTTAATTGTAGGGGCTTATGAAGAAGTTGTTCTGTATATGTTATTTGTTCCTTGTTTTGTGTGGAACGTTTCCGTGGATAACTTCCTGTTCGGGAGACGATGTTGAAGAAGTTGTATCTGTGCAAGATGTTCCTTCCGATATCTCGTTGTTTGTGTCTGCTTGGTTTCCTGGAGCAATGATTGAACAGATTTCACGGATTAATGAGGAAGAGAGAGGGTATCATGCTCTCTTGTCGAATAATGTAGAAGTAGATTTTACTAACGAAGGAAGTTGGACAAAGGTTTGTTTCCCTAATGCAGGAATGCAGATTTTCGCGCGTAAGTTTCTGGGAGAGATGTACGACTTTATGGAAGCCAAATTTGGTGAGATATCAGTTTCCGCCATTTATGCAATCAAGGAGGGATTGACAGCAGAGTTGAGTGACGGAAGAAAACTGGCTTTCCAGCATTATGAGAATCGTTGTCTGGGATATGAATATCCTGTTGAAGTTGGCGAAGAATATTTGTCTGAGAAGATAAAGAATTATATTTTACAAGCATTTCCGGGTAGAGAGATTACACGAATTATTATTGGTTCGGAGCAGTTGAATCCTTCTATGCCTGCTTATCGGGTATGGATAGATGATACTTATCTGCTTCTTTTTGATAAAGAAGGAGAATGGACTTTGGTTAGTGGGGAATTTGATCGGACAGTTGTAGAAGAAAACGGAGAATTGTTGTTTCCGGAGTTGCCGCAAACTGTGATTGATTTACTGCCTCAGAAGGTGATGGAACAGATTTGGGATTCTGAACCCAATGCACGTATTACCTCTGTTTCCCGTGACCAGAAAGATTATTATACCTTACAGGTGCATCCTGCTAAGGCGATTTCTACCTATGGAGGTGAAAAAACTTTTGTGATTCAAATCAGTCGGATTCAGGGATTTCTGAAAAACTATTTTACAGAAGTTTATCAGATGAAAATTTCATGGAATTATGATTGTAATAATCCACTTGTATCTGTTGCTTTACCAAATGGATTCAGTTTCTTGTTTGATGGTGATTATGAATGGTTACGCATAAATGGGGGAGGGCAGATATGGCCGGATTCGATGTTACCATTGTTGCCTTCAGGTATTATTTCGTATTGGAAAAATACAGCAGCAGATGTCGGAATTACAGATGTAGACAGAAGGGAAGGAAATTATCATGTTTTGTTGATAGATGGAACCCGCTGGTTGTTTAATTCATATGGGGCATTTATAAAAGACGAAAATGCTGGTTAAGTAAAAAGCGGAGAACGGCAACTGTGTATAAATTGGTCTGTTCTCCGCTTTTTGTATTATTCCTTAAACCAGGAAGCATACATCAAATATCCGTTTGCTATCTTTTGGTTCAGCTCTTTACTTTGTTCAGGGTCTACTTTCTTTATAAACTTAGCAGGAACTCCACCCCAAAGGGTATGAGGCTCTATAACAGTATTTGCTAAAACCAGTGCACCTGCAGCTACTATAGCTCCTTCTCCTACTACAGCATGGTCGAGGAGAGTGGAACCCATGCCGATGAGGGCATTATCGTGTACGCAGGCTCCATGGAGGGTGACATTGTGTCCGATAGAAACATCATTTCCTATTTCGACAGTAGATTTTTCATAAAGAGTATGTAATACGGTACCGTCCTGAATATTTACTCTGTCACCGATACGGATAGAGTTGACATCACCTCGTAAGACTGCATTAAACCATATACTGCAATCTCGTCCCATAACGACGTCACCTATGATGGTAGCATTGTCGGCAAGGTAGCAGTTTTCACCTATTTGAGGAGTGAATCCTCTGACTGATTTTATTAGTGCCATAATTATCTTTATTTCGTTTGAATTTATAAGCGTGCGGTAGCTTCTTTCAACCAGTTCTGCTCGTCGGATGTAAGCATTGGAGAAAGCGTATCGTATACTCTCTGGTGATAGCTGTTCAACCACTCAATCTCTTCGTCAGTCAATAAATCTATGCGAATAGCTTCTTTGTCGATCGGACATAATGTAAGTGGTTCGAATTTATAGAAAACTCCAAATTCGGTTTCACGTGCGGGTACTACAAGCATTGTATTTTCTGTACGGATGCCATACCGTCCGGATTTGTAGATGCCTGGCTCGTTCGTTATTGTCATGCCTGGTTGTAAAGGAGTGGGGATATGGTTCATACGTATTTGATGAGGCCCTTCGTGTACATTTAGGAAATGCCCTACGCCATGTCCTGTGCCATGTCCGTAGTTGATGCCTGCTTTCCACATAAACTGGCGTGCAAGTACATCTAACTGTGTACCACACGTTCCTTGTGGAAACTCTGCTTGCGATAAAGCGATGAATCCTTTTAAAACGAGTGTGTAATCCGTTTTTTGTTCATCAGAAACTTCTCCTAGTACAATTGTTCGGGTTATATCTGTTGTTCCATCCAGGTATTGTGCCCCGCTGTCGAGTAATAGCAGTCCTTTTGCTTGCAAGATGGAAGATGTTTCAGGCGTTGCTTCATAATGGACAATGGCTCCATGTTCCTGATAGCCGGCAATGGTGTCGAAGCTGATGCCCTGAAAGAGGCATTGTTCGGATCGTAGTTCGTACAGCTTGCGGTCAACAGAAAGTTCTGTTTCCATACCACTTTGCACGTTCTCCTTCAACCATATCAGGAAGCGTACCATTGCTACTCCGTCGCGCACCATTGCCTGATGGAACCCTTTGATTTCGGTTTCATTTTTTACGGCTTTCAGTAAACGTATTGGTGAGGGCTGTTTAATGATACTGGCTGATGTTGATGCAGCTTGATAGAGAGTGTAGTTGGTTTCTGGAGAAAGCTGAATACTATTTCCCTTGTATTGAAGCAGGTCATTTTCTATCTCTGTATAGTCTTTTGTCTGAATTTGATTCTGTGTGAGATATGCCTTGACTTCTGCTGTAAGCTTTTCTGGTAAAATGTATAAGGTCGCATCTGTTTGAGTAATAAATAGATAGCTGATAAAAACAGGGTTGCAGTGTATATCACTTCCTCTCAAATTTAATGTCCACGCTATTTCATCGAGGGCGGAAATTAAAATGCCATCCGCTTGATTACGACAGAGACTTTCTCTTACTAGAGTCAACTTATCGGAACAAGACATGCCACTGTATTCCAGAGGTAAAATAAACGGTGAGCTTTGAGGTAAAGGGGGACGATCTTCCCATAAAAGATTGAAAGGATCGTCAACAGATACCAATTGAAGCTCTTTAGAGGCAAGTGAAATACGGAGACTTTCTACTTCTGCTACGGTATTAACCCAGCCGTCTATACCAACTTTATCACCTGAGTGCAGGACTTCTCCCAACCATTCAGCAATGGTGGGGGTGTCTGGAAGCCGGTCTTTGAACAGGGTGATACCTGTATCTTGTAATTGTTCTGATGCTTGTAAAAAATATCTTGAGTCAGTCCATAATCCTGCTTTGTCTTTAGTAATGACAACAGTTCCTGCAGAACCGGTAAATCCGGAAATCCATTTGCGTGATTCCCAATGCTCTGGTACATATTCACCTGAATGAGGATCTGTGCTTGGTATAATGAAAGCAGCAATTCCTTGTCGTTTCATGAAAGCGCGTAAAGAGATTATTCTTTTTTTTATTTCTTCCTTCATAGTAAAAATATATTTATCAAAGTCTTTCTATTAAAAGCAAAGGTACGATTTCTGTGCTATTTTCGATAAAATATACTGGAAAGTTTTGTAAATAAAGAAAGTATGTGTAATTTTGCGCCGCAATTCGACTATCGAATAATTTAATAACAACATACTTTAATTTTAAAAACATGATTGTAGTACCAGTAAAAGAAGGCGAAAACATTGAAAAAGCGCTGAAGAAGTTCAAAAGAAAATTTGAAAAAACAGGTGTTGTAAAAGAATTGAGAAGCAGACAGCAGTATGACAAACCGTCTGTTTTGAAAAGACTGAAAATGGAACGTGCTGTTTACGTTCAGAAAATGCACCAAGTAGAAGAATAATAATTCCGTAAAAACTTTGAATTATTGAATTCTTTTTCATAAATTCGTTGCTGAATAATAAAGGCGATGCTTTTTATGCTGAAAGATTCTTTTTTGAAATATCTTCAATTTGAGAAGAACTATTCCGATAAAACGATTGTTAGTTATGGTATAGATCTTGAAAAGTTTGAAGAGTATTTTAAATCGGTGGATGAAAGCTTGGATTTTACTGTTGTAGATGCTGGTCTGATTCGTGGATGGGTTCTCTCATTGATGGAAGAAGGGTATACGGCTACTTCGGTAAATCGAAAGTTAAGTTCACTTCGTTCTTTTTATCGTTACTTATTGCGTCAAGGCGTTGTTTCTGTGGATCCGCTTCAAAAAGTGGTGGGGCCTAAAAAGAAAAAACCTTTGCCTGTTTTTGTGAAAGAGGCTGATATGTCTCGTTTGCTTGATGAAACTGATTTTGGAACAAGTTTTGAGGGTGTTCGGGATAAAGTTATTTTAGAGGTTTTTTATGAAACAGGAGTTCGACTTTCTGAACTCGTTGGTTTGACGGATGCTGATGTGGATTTATCTCTAAAGCAAATAAAAGTAACGGGGAAAAGAAATAAACAGCGTTTTATTCCTTTTGGTGATAAATTGAAAAGTGACTTAAACGCTTATCTTTCAGTAAGAGAAGAACGTTTTCCAGGTGGTGGAGAAGCTTTTTTTCTTCGTGGAAATGGGAAGCCGATATATCCTGGCCTGGTTTATCTTTTAGTGAAGCGTAATCTTTCGAAGGTTGTTTCGTTGAAAAAGAAAAGCCCTCATGTGTTGCGCCACTCTTTTGCAACCTCGATGCTGAATAATCATGCAGAATTGGGTGCGGTAAAAGAATTGCTTGGGCATGAAAGCTTGACTACGACGGAGGTTTATACTCATACAACTTTCGAAGAACTGAAAAAAGTTTATGAACAAGCTCACCCTAGAGCGTAAAGAAAAAGGAGGTTTTTATGGAAGTAAGAATTCAATCAATTCATTTCGATGCATCTGAAAAACTTGAAGCTTTTATTCAGAAAAAAGCAGAGAAGCTCGAGAAGTTTTGCGATAATATAAAGAAAGTAGAGGTGTCTTTAAAAGTAGTAAAACCTGAAACAGCTATGAATAAAGAAGCTGGCGTACGTGTCTTGGCACTGAATACAGAGTTTTACGCTGAGAAGGTAAGTGATACATTTGAAGAATCTATAGATGTGTGCATGGATGCACTCTCTAAACAACTGCTGAAAGCGAAAGAAAAACAGCAGGGTAAGTAAAAAAAATCACGGGAAATATTTTGTGATTAGAAAATAATATCTAACTTTGCAGCCGCTAAGTCGCGGAGATTGTGTGGCTGCAAAGTTAATTTGCCTCTTTAGCTCAGTTGGCCAGAGCACGTGATTTGTAATCTCGGGGTCGT
>DXLM01000087.1 GCA_019414725.1 Bacteroides sp. | reverse complement strand
CCGACACGATCTTGTAACAGATAACATGGATATTTGCATAGTTTTAATAATAAAGATATGCATCTGAGAACGTATTATCCTACAGTGGTTTTATCGGATATCCATCTGGGAACCTCTCATTCTAAAACAATAGAGGTCAGTAACTTTTTGAAATCTGTCAATTGTGACCGTCTGATATTGAACGGAGACATTATAGATGGTTGGCATTTGCGTAAGGCGGGTACTAAGAGGTGGCAAGCAAAACATACTGATTTCTTTAAGGTTATCATGAAAATGATGGAGAACTTCGGTACTGAAGTAATTTATGTGCGTGGCAACCACGATGATTTCCTGGACGGCTTGGTCCCTATGACATTCTATAACGTAAAAATCGTCAAAGAATACATCCTTGAAACACATGGAAAGCGTTATTATGTGACACATGGCGATCTATTCGACCGGGTTACCACACAGATGAAATGGTTAGCCCGGTTGGGCGATGCAGGTTATACATTCCTCTTATGGGCGAACCGCTTTTATAACCAATATCGTACCAAACGGGGGAAACCGTATTATTCTCTGTCACAGGCCGTCAAACAAAAAGTAAAGTCGGCTGTTTCCTATATATCGGACTTTGAGAAAGTATTGGTGGAGTTTGCACGTGTACGTAAATGTGACGGAGTGATTTGTGGTCATATCCATCATCCGGCTAATACCTATTATGATGGTATTCATTATCTGAATTCGGGCGATTGGGTAGAAAGCCTTTCGGCACTGACTGAGGATGCGGACGGGAATTGGAATATCATGGAATACCATCATGTACTAGCTGATGAGAATGAAGATAATAAAGAGTTTACCCTAATACATACAGCCTCATGAAATTTTTATTTATAGTACAGGGTGAGGGGAGAGGACATCTTACTCAAGCCATTACGTTGGAGGAAATATTGCGCCGGAACGGTCACGAAGTAGTGGAAGTACTGGTAGGTAAAAGTAGTTCGCGCCGCTTGCCGGGATTTTTCAATCGTAACATCCATGCTCCCATAAAACGTTTTGTCAGTCCTAATTTTCTGCCTACACCAGCCAACAAACGGGTGAGTTTGATGCGGAGCGTAGCGTATAATCTAGTGAAACTTCCTGTGTATATCAATAGCATTAACTACATTCGTCAGCGTATCGAGGCCAGTGGTGCGGACAGGGTTATCAATTTCTATGAATTGCTGACCGGACTGACTTATTTCCTGTTCCGTCCCTCTGTTCCGCAAATCTGCATAGGACATCAATATCTGTTCTTGCATAAAAGTTTTGAATTTCCGAAGGCTGATAAAGTAAGCTTGGCTCTTTTGAAGTTTTTTACCGTACTGACCAGCTTGGGGGCGAAGGAACGTTTGGCTCTTTCTTTTCGTTACATGAAGGATGATCCTCAGAATAATATCCGTGTGATTCCTCCCTTGTTGCGTAAGGAAGTGACTTTACATGAACCTTATTCCGGTGACTATATACATGGCTATATGGTTAATGCGGGTTTCAGTGAAAATGTAATGAAATGGCACAGGCAACATCCCAGGATACCGCTTCGTTTCTTTTGGGACAAGTGGGAGGAGGAACCGGTGAAGAGAGTGGATAATACATTGAGCTTTTATCAACTGGATGATGTGGAATTTTTGAGGCAGATGGCGGGATGCAAGGCTTATGCCAGTACTGCCGGATTTGAATCGGTGTGCGAGGCCATGTATTTAGGCAAGCCTATTCTGATGGTTCCTGCCCATATAGAACAGGACTGTAATGCATATGATGCCGAAAAAAGCGGTGCGGGTATCATTTCCTCCGATTTTAATTTGCAACAGTTGCTGGAATTTGCGAAGGATTACCATCCCAATCGTGATTTTGTGTATTGGGTACGTGGAGCTGAGTATACTTTGTTAAATTTATTGGAGAGTGATTCTTCCAATTATCAACAAGTTTTATTCAACGAGATGTATTTGGTGGAAGAGTTTATTTGAGTTTCGTATAAAAACTCTAGTCATGGTTGTGTGCGCCAGAAAGAAATGAAAGTTGAATAAACTTTCATTTTAATACTGTTTGTATTGTACGACTTCAAAAATATTCGGTTTCTCCTGATAAATTGTTGGAAATTAATAGTTGAAGTTCCAAAATTTGCTATATATTTGTAATCGTTAACAACTAACAAACAGAAATACCATGATGAACAAAATGTGCATGGCAGCTGTTATAGCTGCTTCTTTGTATGCAGGGACTACTTTTGCCCAACCTGCCGCCGTAAAGAAAATCATTGAAACGGGCCAAACAGATAACCGGGTGATGCATCAGTTGGATATTCTCACCAATCGTTTTGGGGGAAGAGTTATAGGCTCGGATGCGTATGAGAATGCAGCCGAGTGGATGATGCGTGAATATAAACGATGGGGTATTGATGTACGCTTGGAAGAAGCTGGAGAACTGCCGGTAGGTTTTAACCGTGGTCCATGGTTCGGACGTTTAATCGGGGGAGATCAGGCAATGGATCTGCATTTTGTCACTCCATCCTACACTTCAGGTACTAAAGGTCTGCAACGCGGGCATGTTTTGATAGAGCCCCGTACTCAAGAAGAGCTGGACCGCATGAAACATCAGTTGAAAGGCGCTTGGGTGTTGATCTCAGGTGAAAATGTAGGTTGGCCTGTTGACCGTTCTGCTAAAGGAGATTCGTTGAGAGCTGCTATCAAAGCTGAAAATATAGAAATAGAAAAGCAGAATGCTGCCTTGATGGAAGAGAATTGGAGCAAAGGAACCAAACATGCCATGAAGCCTTTGCGTGAAATGCCGGGACTATTTTATAAAGAGATGTGTGAGGCAGGAGCACTTGGCTTTATTCAGTCGGCACCTGTACCTTTACGTGCTTTGTATGATCGTGCTTTATTGAATGATCCCCATACTACGTTTGATAATTTGCCCGAAGTCTGTGATATCAAGTTGGATGAACATCAATACAAGATTATTAAACAGATGGTGAAAGAACGACGGAACTTTTGGCTGGAATTTGATATTCGTAATCATTTCAAACTAGGTCCTGTGAAATATCATAATGTCGTAGCATCCATTAAGGGCACTAAATATCCGGATGAATATGTTATTATAAGCGGACATCTTGATTCTTATGATGTGGCAACCGGTGGTATAGACTGTGGCACAGGCATTGGTCCTATGATGGAGGCTGCCCGTATGATTGCACTTTCCGGTGCAAAACCTAAACGTACTATACTGTTTGTGGCTTTTGCTGGAGAGGAATTTGGATTATTGGGTGCAAAAGCATATGTCAAGACTCATGCAAAAGAATTGGGAAAGATTGCCAATCTGTTCAACCGGGACGGAGGGCCGACTCCACCGGTGGGAATCTCCGTTCCTCAGGCTATGTATGATGATTTTGTGGAAGTGTGCAAGCCTGTGAAAGAGATCCGTGCGGATTATCCGTTTGAGGTAAAGGTAGCGAAACCCTTTAAACGTCCTACTCAAAGCGGCGGTACGGATGCCAGTGTTTTTGCAGTGGAAGGAGTGCCTACTTTTGGTTTCAATACACAAGACATAAAAGGATATAATTTCTCTTATGGGGAAATATGGCATACGGAACGTGATCTTTATACGAAGAATATACCAGAATACCAAGAGCATGCAGCTACGGTAACAGCAGTGGTTGCTTTGGGAATTGCTAATTTAAGTAAACAGTTATCTCGTGAAGGAATGCACAAAAAGTAGCGGAAATGTTCTTTTTTTCTTCTTTTGGTGGAATAATGTCGTATTGATGTGTAAAAAATGTTAGCTTAAGTTCAATCTACTGAGATAATCTTTACCTTTGCTGCGCATATAAAGCAAAAGGTAGGTAAACAAAAAGCCTGCGATATTTGTTAATATAGAAAAGGTAAATTATCAAATAAAAGTAAATAGAAGCTTATGTCACAGATTATTGGACATATTTCACAAGTTATCGGACCGGTAGTCGATGTGTATTTTGAGGGCAAAGGCATCGACACCGATCTGCTTCTTCCAAGCATTCATGATGCATTGACTATCAAACGCAATGACGGCAGAATTCTAGTCGTGGAAGTTCAACAACACATTGGTGAAGACACAGTGCGTACTGTAGCTATGGATAGTACGGACGGTTTGCAACGTGGTATGGAAGTAATTCCGACAGGACATCCTATTACTATGCCGGTTGGTAATCAGATTAAAGGCCGGTTGATGAACGTAGTAGGTGAAGCTGTGGACGGTATGCGCCCGTTGAGTAAGGAAGGGGCGTTTCCCATTCACCGTGAGCCCCCTAAGTTTGATGAATTGTCTACTGTGCAGGAAGTACTCTTCACAGGTATCAAGGTTATTGATTTGCTGGAACCTTATTCAAAGGGTGGTAAAATCGGATTGTTTGGGGGGGCCGGTGTAGGCAAGACCGTGCTTATTATGGAGCTGATTAACAACATTGCCAAGAAACATAACGGCTTTTCTGTTTTTGCCGGAGTCGGTGAACGTACACGTGAAGGCAACGACCTGTTGCGTGAAATGATTGAATCTGGTGTAATCCGCTACGGAGAAGAATTTAAGAAAAGCATGGAAGAAGGTCATTGGGATCTTTCCAAAGTAGATTATAATGAAGTTGAAAAGTCACAGGCCACATTGGTGTACGGACAGATGAACGAGCCTCCCGGCGCGCGTTCTTCCATTGCCCTTTCGGGGCTGACCGTTGCCGAATCTTTCCGTGACCGCAAAAACGGTGACAGCAACGGACCACGTGACATTTTGTTCTTTATCGACAATATATTCCGTTTCACTCAGGCAGGTTCCGAGGTTTCGGCTTTGTTGGGCCGTATGCCGTCAGCCGTGGGGTACCAACCGACACTGGCAACGGAAATGGGACAGATGCAGGAACGTATCACTTCTACCAAGAATGGTTCTATCACCTCGGTACAGGCTGTGTATGTACCTGCTGATGACTTGACAGACCCTGCGCCCGCTACTACATTTACTCACTTGGATGCAACGACCGTATTGAGCCGTAAAATTACCGAACTGGGTATTTATCCGGCTGTAGATCCGTTGGAATCAACCTCACGTATTCTTGATCCGCTGATTGTAGGGCAGGAGCACTATGATGTGGCTCAGCGTGTGAAGCAGATTTTGCAGCGCAACAAGGAGTTGCAAGATATCATTTCTATTTTGGGTATGGACGAATTGAGTGATGAAGATCGTCAGACTGTAAACCGTGCGCGTCGGGTGCAGCGGTTCCTTTCACAACCGTTTGCCGTAGCCGAACAGTTTACAGGTGTGCCGGGTGTCATGGTTTCTATCGAAGATACGATAAAAGGATTCAAGATGATTTTGGACGGTGAGGTGGATTACTTGCCGGAACAGGCATTCCTGAATGTAGGAACGATAGAGGAAGCAATAGAAAAGGGAAAGAAGTTGCTGGATGCTGCCAGCCATAAGAAATAAAAGTAAGTATGGAACATCATGAAGATCTTCATTTGATAGTGGTTTCTCCGGAAAGTACTTTGTTTGACGGCAAAGTGGAAATAGTGACACTACCGGGGGAATTAGGCTCTTTTTCTGTCCTGTATGATCATGCTCCGCTGATATCATCACTGATAAAAGGCGAGATAAAATACACGGAGGACGAATTGGAGAAATCAATTGGAATATCGAGTGGGTTCGTTGAGGTGAGGGACAATATAGTTTCGGCCTGTGTGGAAATCTAATACATAATTATGTTTTTGTTAGCCGTAAAGAGAAAATTTATCATATCGTTGACCATATTAATGGTTGTATTGAGTTGGGGAGGAGCCTTGGTATTTCACACCTTGTTGCCTAGGTATTATTTTGCCTGGTATCCCTCCATACCGATATTTTTTTATCTTTTCGGCCTCTTTTACATATTTATGTTCGGATGCTGTTATCGGGTAAGTCCGCAAAAAATGGTGGCGGTTTACTTGGTGGCGAAAGTGACGAAGATGATGTTGAGCATCTTGATTATGTCCGTCTATGCAGTGGCGGTGGCACATCAAGTACTGTCATTTATAGGAACTTACATGGTATTCTATATTATCTTTCTGATTTTTGAAACCCGCTTCTTTTTTCATTTTGAGATAAAACATAAAAGTAATAGGTACAAGTATAAGTAATATGAGAAGTTTACGATATATAGGAACGGTTTTAATGTTGCTGATCGCTTTTCTGCAAGGAGCCAATGCCCGGGAAGAGTCGGAAACTGACTATAAAGAGCAGCAGGTAGACGTAAATGAAATCGTTTTCGGACATATAGGTGATTCGTATGAATGGCATATCACTGACATAGGAGATACACCTATAGCTATACCACTGCCGGTAATCGTAAAAAGCAGTACAGGATGGCACGTTTTTCTTTCTTCTAGGTTTGAGGAAGGAAACGGAGAGTATGAAGGACTGTACATTGCTAAAGACGGTGAATATAAAGGTAAGATAGTGGAAAAGGATGCTAGCGGTAACGAAGTAAAACCTTTGGATATCTCTATTACAAAGAATGTTACCGGGTTGTTTGTCAATAGTGCCATTCTGGTGATTCTAGTGTTGAGTTGTGCCCGTTGGTACAAAAAACATCCAGTAGAAAAGGAAGCTCCTAAAGGAATGGTGGGCATGATGGAAGCTTGTATCCTGGCAATCAATGATGATGTGATAAAGGGTTGTATCGGTAAGGATTATAAGCGTTATGCACCTTATCTGCTGACGGCTTTCTTCTTTATCCTGATCAATAATCTGATGGGATTGATTCCTTTCTTCCCCGGCGGTGCGAATATTACAGGTAATATTGCCGTTACCTTTGTGCTGGCTATCTGTACGTTCCTGGCTGTGAATCTATGGGGGAACAAGGAATATTGGAAAGAGATTCTATGGCCTGATGTTCCTTGGTGGTTGAAGGCTCCGTTCCCGATGATGCCGATTATTGAGATTTTCGGAATCTTTACGAAGCCATTTGCATTGATGATCCGTTTGTTTGCCAATATGATGGCCGGTCATGCTGCTATTCTCAGTTTGATATCCATCATTTTTATTACGGCGAATATGGGACCTCTGATCAATGGTTCCATGGGATTTGTTGCTGTGGCATTCGGAATCTTTATGACTGCGCTGGAATTATTGGTCGCATTTATTCAAGCATACGTATTTACCATGTTGTCCGCGGTCTTTATCGGGTTGTCCCGTACAGAAGAGATGCGTGAAGAAAAAGAAATGAAATAAATTAAATAATTAATTCAAAAAACAAACTATTATGTTACTAGCAGTTTTATTACAGTCCGCTGCTGCGGCAGGTTTAGGGAAATTAGGTGCTGCACTTGGAGCAGCTATTGCAGTAATCGGTGCAGGTATCGGTATCGGTAAAATCGGTGGTTCTGCCATGGAGGCAATTGCCCGTCAGCCGGAGGCGGCAGGAGATATCCGTATGAATATGATTATTATCGCCGCGTTGGTAGAAGGTGTGGCCCTGATCGCCATTATTGTTTGTTTATTAACTTTGTTCTTATAATTAATTTAGCATGTCATTATTAACACCTGATAGCGGTCTGTTATTCTGGATGGTCATCGTTTTCGGTATCGTTTTTGTCATTTTGGCAAAATACGGTTTTCCGGTGATCACCAGAATGGTGGATGAGCGAAAACAATATATAGACAAGTCACTGCTTGCTGCACGTGAAGCCAATGAGCAATTGGCTAATATTAAAGCAGACAGTGAAATGATATTGGCTAAGGCTCACGAGGAGCAGGCGCGCATCCTGAATGAAGCGGTCGCAACCCGCGAACGTATTCTGAAGGAAGCCAAAACACAGGCTCAGGTTGAAGGACAGAAACTGCTGGATGAAGCGAAAAAGCAGATTCAGGCAGAAAAAGACAGCGCTATCAGCGACATCCGCCGCCAAGTAGCTGTACTGTCTGTCGACATTGCTGAGAAGGTTTTGCGCAAGAACCTCGATGATGAGAAAGAACAAATGGAAATGATTGACCGTTTGCTGGATGAATTAACTGTTTCTAAAGACTGATTGTTATGTATATAGGAGTCATTTCAATGCGTTATGCTAAGGCTTTGCTGGCCTATGCCGACGAAAAGGGGACAGAGGATATTGTTTATGAGGAAGCCGGAATATTGGCAGATAGTTTCTCGAGAATCCCCGAACTTCGACTGGCATTGGATAATCCTGTATTGCCTGCTGAAACAAAGTTGAAACTGATTTGCGAAGCCGCCGGAGGAGGTAAGGTGAGCGAAGAATTGAAACGCTTTGTGGAATTGGTACTGGAGGAAAGAAGAGAGAAATTTTTGCAGTTTATGATTATGTCATACATTGACCTTTATCGGAAACAGAAGAATATCAGCGTCGGTAAAATCACGACTGTTTGTCCGGTAGCGGAAGAGGTAGTCAACCGCATACGGGCATTGGTCGTAGAGAAAACTCATGGAACTGTAGAGTTCAAAACCAAAATAGATCCGAAACTGGAAGGTGGTTTTATCTTTGAAATCGGAACTTACAGATTGGATGCGAGCGTAGCTAACCAGATAAAACGGGTAAAGCAACAGTTTATAGCTAAAAATAGAAGAATAGTATAAAATTAAAAATTATAAGTTAGAAAGTAAAAGTATATCAGTTTGTATCTTTTGGTTTTTAATTTAAGGTTAATACCTGGTCGGACTTTAATTTTTAATTTTCAATTTTTAATGTAAAAAGATTATGTCTGAAAATATAAAACCCAGCGAAGTATCCGAAGTTTTACTTCAGCAGCTGAAAGGCATCGACACCCACCTGCAATTTGACGAGGTGGGGAATGTGCTGCAAGTGAGCGATGGCGTAGCACGTATTTACGGTCTGCGCAACGCGGAAGCCAATGAGTTGCTGGAGTTTGAAAACGGTATCATGGCTATCGTGATGAACCTGGAGGAGGACAATGTAGGTGCGGTATTGCTAGGTCCTACTGATCAGATTAAGGAAGGAATGGTGGTGAAACGTACCAAACGCATTGCTTCTATTAATGTGGGCGAAGGTATGTTAGGGCGTGTCATCGATCCGTTAGGCGTACCATTGGATGGCCGCGGACAGATTGGCGGGGAACTGTGCGAAATGCCTTTGGAGCGTAAAGCTCCCGGAGTGATCTTCCGTCAGCCTGTGAACCAGCCTTTGCAGACAGGGCTGAAGTCTGTGGATGCCATGATTCCTATCGGGCGTGGACAACGTGAGTTGATTATCGGGGACCGTCAGACCGGAAAAACCTCTATCGCTATAGATACGATTTTGAATCAGAAATCCAACTATGAAGCGGGAAAACCTGTATATTGCATTTATGTAGCTATTGGTCAGAAGGGTTCCACTGTAGCCAGTCTGGTGAATACGCTGCGTGAACGCGGTGCGATGGATTATACCATAGTGGTAGCTGCCACTGCTGCCGATCCGGCTGCATTGCAGTATTTTGCTCCGTTTGCCGGAGCGGCTATCGGAGAGTATTTCCGTGACACCGGCCGGGATGCCTTGGTAGTGTATGATGACTTGTCAAAGCAAGCCGTAGCCTATCGTGAAGTATCCTTGATTCTGCGTCGTCCCTCCGGTCGTGAGGCATATCCCGGTGATATCTTCTATCTGCATTCACGATTGTTGGAGCGTGCGGCGAAGATTATCAACCAGCAGGAAGTGGCCGAACAGATGAATGACCTTCCACCCAGTTTGAAAGGCAAGGTAAAGGCAGGTGGTTCACTGACTGCATTGCCTATTATCGAAACACAGGCAGGTGATGTTTCCGCGTATATTCCAACCAATGTCATTTCCATTACAGACGGTCAGATATTCCTTGAAACCGATTTGTTCAACCAGGGTTTCCGTCCGGCTATCAATGTGGGTATTTCCGTATCCCGTGTGGGAGGTAGTGCCCAGATCAAGAGCATGAAGAAGGTGGCAGGTACATTGAAGATCGATCAGGCACAATATCGCGAACTGGAGGCTTTCTCCAAGTTCAGCAGTGATATGGATCCTGTAACGGCAATGGCTATCGACCGGGGACGTAAGAACAACCAGTTGCTGATACAGCCGCAGTACAGTCCGATGCCTGTCGGAGAACAAATAGCAATCCTTTATTGTGGTACACATAGTTTGCTGCGTGATGTACCCTTGCATAAGGTGCAGGATTTCCAGAAATCATTCCTGGAAATGATGCGTGCCGACCATCAGAAAGATGTGCTTGATGTATTGTCAAGCGGTGTGATAAATGATGATGTAACTGCAATTATAGAGAAAGTAGCAGCTGATACGGCTCAACCATTTAAAGTGAACGAATAGTCATGGCATCACTGAAAGAAGTAAAAGGAAGAATAGCCTCAGTAAATAATACGCGGAAAATTACTTCGGCTATGAAGATGGTAGCCTCTGCCAAGTTGCATAAGGCGCAGGCTGCCATAGAAAACATGCTTCCTTACGAACGAAGGCTGAATCACATCCTGACCAATTTTCTGAGTGCGGATAGTGAGGTGGAGTCTCCTTTCATTGTGAAACGTGAAGTGAAGCGTGTGGCTATCGTCGTGTTTGCCTCCAATACCAGTCTGTGTGGCGGGTTCAATGCAAATATCATCAGGCATCTGACGGTTATTCTGGATGAATACAAGTCTCTGGGTATGGAGAACGTGCTTTTATACCCGGTAGGCCGAAAGGTAGCGGAAGGTGTGAAGAAATTGGGATTCAAGGCCGAAGGCGATTTCCAGCATATGGCGGATAAACCTTCCTATCAGGAAGCTGCCGCCTTGGCAGAGGACTTGATGAGGCGCTTTCTGCATCGTGACATAGACAAGGTGGAGTTGCTGTACAACCATTTCCGTTCTACAGCAGTACAGGTCCTGACGCGTGAAACCTATCTTCCGATAGACTTGACACAAGAGAAGAAAGAGGAGGACAAAGGCAGGATACCCGATTATATTGTGGAACCGTCTGTAGATGTGGTGATGGGGGAATTGCTCCCGAAGGTACTCCGTATGAAGATGTTCACGGTATTACTGGATTCGAATGCTTCCGAACATGCCGCCCGCACTATGGCTATGCAGATTGCTACAGACAATGCGAATGATTTGTTGCAGGATCTGACGGTGATGTACAATAAGAGCCGCCAACAGGCAATTACCAATGAGCTGTTGGATATAGTAGGCGGTTCAATGGCCTGATTTTTTTTCTTGGGGCAAGATACGCAGCATCTTGCCCCAAGAATTTGAATATCATGC
>DXLM01000086.1 GCA_019414725.1 Bacteroides sp. | reverse complement strand
CCTACATTGCCGATGGAATAAATATAAAAATGAGGTAATGCACCTACCAGACGGTCGGACCAGTCATTGCTGCACAAAGCAACTTGTTTGCGCGGAGTGAACTCTAAACTGCCATGAGTACCGAAATGAATCAACGCATCAGCTTTAAATCCGAATTGTGTCCACAGATAAGAAGCAATATAAGTATGTGGAGGAGCTGCATTGGTTCCATGTACTACTTTAAATGCATTATCCCCACTACCGGCCGCATTCTGTGGCAAGAGCACCACATTTCCAAATTGCAAACGAGCTACTCCTAAACGGCCGTCGGAAGTAGTCATATATGCTCCGGGAAATTCACCATTGGCAGCTATTACTTCGGCATACATTTCAGGACGAATGGATTTCTTTATCCAACTCTCATATTGTTCTTTTGTTATGAGTTCGGGCTTGCCGGTTTCCATAAACCGATCAAAAGCTCCTTCGGCATACGAACCAAATACGGCTCCTTGAGATTGTATCATCTGTTCCAATTCTTTCGAAGAGGTAGGCAAACCGTCCACCTTGTAGCCCTCGCGTTTCATACGCTGCAACAAGTTATAAAGTGAAGGAACCACTTCCATACCACCCGCAGTCAGTGCATTCTGACCAGGACCTTTATAATAATAAATAGCAACGCGTTTCTCACTATTGGGTTTACGCTGCAGAGCAATATAGTTATTAACTGTTTCTACAAAAGTTTCCAAGCGTTCTGGAATAGCATAAGCGTGTTGCAAACCCTCCTCATCCTTATAATGTCCAAAAAGAGCGAACGGACGAATAGCTCCATCTATCTCGGGAGTAACAATACTTTGTGACATAAAGCCGCCATTCATCCCCATCTTGTCCCTCTCCCACTCCTCTACCAAGCGATTTACATTCAATGGAGAGAAAAGCGGTATATTCTGTTTCGCCAGATAATCTACAATAGGTTCACCCATACGTCCATGCGCCATATTGATAATAGCAGACGGACGGACAGAATCAATTCCATGGTTCTGAATAAAAGAACGCATGGAACGTATAGGATAAACCATATTGCCAGTTTCCTCCAATTTAGCAATAAGCCCGGAAGGTTCACCCATCGGACCGGTCACAATAATACGCGGAGCATTCTCTTTCCACAAGCCGTTATGTTGCAGAAAAGTATTGTATCCGGCTACCGTATTGAAACCCAACTCTTCGTCTTCGGGTTTCTTTGGATCCATGTGATAAAGCACATCATCGGCACGTTTCATTACGGCTTCCGGTTCAGACACAGAGAATAGTTTTTTATCAATATGCACACGCACATAATTCAGCATACTGCGATAGTTACGACGTCCTCCATTAGACAGATAATGTTTCAATGTATCCGCTTGGATGGAATCCAATGAAATAATCTTGTTTGCAGGATTGGTAGCGGCAGTAGTCAATACCGGCAGACCACCATCGGCTGCTTTTTGTATTTGCGCCCGTTGCTCTTCAGTAATCCTTAATCCCATGGCATTGATAAATACCATATCATAACCGGTCAATCGGTTCAGATCATCTGTGCTCAGTTCACTGATTTTAATAAATGAGTTGTCATTAGCTTTAGATATCTGCCCTAAACTGATTACCTGATAGTTGATGAAAGCCACTCTAGTTGCACTGAACCAAAGATTCCATACACCAAACAAAAGCAGCAAGATGACTGCTATCCCTCCGCCAATCAATAATTGTTTCTTCTTCATATCTTTATTTAAATCACATAGTTTATTTAGTATTAGCAGCCAAATTTCATTTGAACAATTGTTCTATATCCAATGACAAACCGGCTGAAAAAGTTGTTCCTTTAGTAGCAGGCGAATTATTATAATAACGGAAAGGGACATAATTAAACAGGTTGTCTACCGCCAAAGTCATATCAACACCTTTCCATACTTTCTGAGACAACGTAAGCTTCCACATTGTATACGCCGGATAGGTCACCTTCTCAGTTTCTTCATAAGAAGTGTTCGAAGTATATTCCTCTGTATTCACCTTGGACAGAAAGCGTCCGTTCAAAGCAACATTAAACGCATAGTTCTTCCAATGCTTGTCATACTCAAGACGGACAGTAGCCGTATGCGGGCGAGTACTTGAAATGACAGGTTGCCCTTTCTTTATATTCTCGTGTGTATAGGCGTAAGATAAACGTGCCGACAGTCCACAAGGATATTTGACGGAAGCATTTGCCTCGGCACCGGATATCCTGATATTTGATATATTGGTATATACCTGCCCTTTCAACGCCTCACTCCACGCCGTAGTGATACGATTATCAACTACATTATAGAAACCTGTCACCGTCAAATTATAACGACCTTTCATATATTCTGCCGAAAGAGAAAAATTATGGCTGGTTTCAGGCTTCAAGTCAGGATTACCATAAATCATAAAAATACTTGCCATATCAAAATTCATATACATTTCTTTCAAAGTAGGAGCTCGGAAACCACCGGCATAGGAACCTCTCAATGAACAGTTTCCTATTTTATACATCAGTCCTAATTTGGGAGAGAAATGATTAATATCGGAATCTGAATAATAATCAAAACGTAATCCTGTGATGACATTGAAATATTTCGTCGGGTTCCAGTCAAACTGTGCAAAGCCGTCCACTGTATACTGATGTTTACTTCCATTATTGGCAAACTGATAGGACATTAAATAATCACGCATATAATCACCACCCACGGTGAGAATATGCTTACCGACAAAAGTATGATTATAAAAAGTATGAACCGAATGTTGTACATTACTATAATCACGTACATCATTAGCATCTTGCGGCAAGTAGTCGCTCTTATCATACTGGTCGAAAGAATAAGCTATTTCCAGATCCTTATCTTTATCCAATACATAATTTCCTTTCACCCCACCACTGAAGTCGCGATAACGGTCTTTACTAGTCTGTGACTTCTCACGTTCACGAAAAAAATATCCGGCACGTGCCGTCAGTTTCAGATGGTCATTAGCAGTATAGACCAAACGTTCTTTGAAATTCCAAGTTTTATCACCATACACCTTTTTAAATGCCCAATCCTCCGTTTCCTCATTTGTTTTTCCATCTGCCAAATCTTTTTCATCTACTTGGGTATGCTGTACATTAGTCACACTATTGAATTTTCCAACATTGAAACCTATTGTTCCTCCATAACGCTGCTCATTATAAGCCCCGTAACGTCCATTGAGATTCACAGTCCAAGGCTCCGCAGGCACTTTACTTATGATGTTTACCACTCCTCCTACCGCATTCGAACCATAGAGTGAAGAAGCCGCACCTTTTACAATTTCAATACGCTCCACATTGCTCATATTCAATCGGTTGTAGTCTATATTATCCAAAGTCTCACCTGCCAGACGCTCACCATCAACCAGAAAAAGTACAGCATTTCCACCAAATCCTTGCATATTGAGAGAAACTTGCTGGTCCATGGAATAAGAGAATTCAATTCCCGGCAGTTCTGCCTGAAGTAAATCTCCAATATGGGTAGCATCTACTTTTTTTATTTCATCGGCAGTAATGACACGAGTTACAATGGGAACATCTTTCAGGAGTTTCGGAGTACGGGTTCCCGTTACAACTACAGTTTCCATATTTACAGCATCTTCTTTCAGTATAAAATCAACTTTACCTGTTTTACTGACAGACACTTTATGAGTCTGCGAGATATACCCCATGTATGAAACCTGTAGAGTATATTCTCTATTATCGGGTAATTTCAACATGTATTTTCCCTGTGTATCCGTAGTGGTTCCCAAAGTTACTTTTTCTTTTACGGAAACTGTTGCTCCCGTCAGAGGTTCTTTATTTTCATCAAATACAGTTCCCGAAATAATTCGTTGTGCTGATACTGATACCGCCATCAGCCAACACAGTATCAAGCACACGTTTCTGAGTAGTCTATGCATATCGTATGTCGGTTTACAATTCAAACGGATAAATATAATCAATAGTCATGAAGCCTTTTACACCACTAGCATTCATATAATTTGTGAGACGAACAGCCGCATAAGTTCCATCTTTCAGCTTTACCATATAAACCTTGTTTGAAAGAGTATAGGTAGGTGGCATATTACTTTTATCAACATTCAACCATTTGGATAGTTCTTCATTATAATAGGATGCCATATAAACAATATTACCATCCATCATACCTGACATATCAATGGCTATCTTAGCGGTAGTCCAAACATCCTCCACATAGGCTCCTTCGGGCATCGCATCCGCATTCCGTAAAGCGGAAAAACCTGTGAAACCGGTTTCCAATACTGCTCCAGCATTGGTTTTAACATCATAACGATGGACAGCAATATCCCATTCCTCCGGTTCTTTCTGTTCAGAATCCGTCACATTTACAGAATCTACTTTTTGTGTATGGAAATCGATAAAAGTCCAACGTCTATAATCAGTAGCATCAATATAAATAGTACCCGAATGGGTAGAAGGGTCTGTTCTTATAAAACCCAATTCATTACTATCCGAAGCAGCAGGACTATCATATATTCCTTCCAAAATACCATCACATGCCGAGAATGGCAAAAGCATCATTCCCAGTATGGTTATAATAGAGAGATATCTTTTCATGCTATTTAGTGCCTACAAAAGTCGCAGTAATAGCCATAGGCATGGCTCCCGGCTTTAGTGTAAAGATCAGATCAGCCTTTTCATCCTTAATCGTTCCTTGTAAACTTCCTGTATATTTTACAGAACCAACAGTTACATCAACAGCACTTTCCGGCAAAATATAAGTGACATTATCGGAGGTATGCACTTTAATTCCAGGTATAGCAATATCCGGCAATGACATCATTCCTTCACCAGCACCGCCAACTAGAAGAACTTGAACAGTTCCCCCTTCTTCCGCAGTAATTTTCACCTGACTGTCTGACGTTCCTTGATCATTTCCTGATACTGAGAGTGATAATGTTCCATTGTAAATACCAGCAACCTCCTGAGCCGGAATCACGGTATCTTCCTTTTTATCATCATTGTCACTACATGCTACTGCACACAATGCAATAGCCATCATCGCTAAAAAGTTTTTCAATTTCATAATACTTTAGTTTTATTGATTAATAGTTATTATTTTATGTTTTCAAATTTGTTGCAAAGTTACCCTTGCCACCAAGAGTACACAATACCTAAAAATTGGGGTTTTATTACTGATAATCATATACATCATAAAATACACGAGTACTTATTTTTAGGTATAAAGCCGAAAATTATCACCATTAATAGGTATTATCAGTATGTATTTCTATAACCAATTTTGTAAAAAAAGCAAGCATGATTAAATTGACACATCATGAAATGCCTGTGAACAAGACACTTCATCATAGAACAATAGAGATTCTGACAGTACTTACCCTACTTATAGGTAGTCCGTCATTCCTTATTTACTTCTATTGTTCCCACGACACAAATAATCCATTATGCCAATGGTTGCTTTGTACTTTGAACCATACTCCCGAAGATGGGGAATACTTATATAATCGATACTTAGTAATCAGTATCACATGAGCGGCACTTATATTCGGATTTTTATTTGTAATTTCCTTATTGTTCATAGCAATAAGAAAAAGATCCTTAGATTTATCTCTATTCCAAATCACTTATTTACATTCACTCATAAAAAAATCAGTAAGCATCTTCCACTTTATAAGCTACCATCCAAAGCATCCGGCCTTAAATACCTTATAATTTCATATGTTGATAAACTCTTTCTTAAACAGAAGATTCAATTTCATATTAGCAATGATTTAGTTGCATATTCCTCCTATAGCTTTAAAACATTTTAAATATCAAGTTATATTTGTCCGGGATAGATGTATCAAAACTTTTTTTATCTTAAAATGTTTATAATGTATGGAAATGCTATTTTTACTAAAGAATTTATACCGTGATCCTCTTGCGCTATCCAGATTCAGCCAATTCAGGTGTCTTCATATAAGTAAAGGAGAGATTATCCAAAACTTGAACGAAACCCATGAGTTTCAAGTTTGTTTTGTTCTAAAAGGGTCATTATGCCTATTCAGAGATCATATAGAATCCATGCCTCTGATGGCAATGCAGAATGAATTTTTCTTCATCAGCAGCCTGCATCAATGTAAAATCAAGGCAATGGATGAAGTACAACTTGTCATTCATGCATGTAATATTGTGGCTCCTTATCTACATAGCAGAACAATAGAGTATCTGCAAGATATATCCATCGAAGAAGTAAAACCGGTAGAAGTCCTTCCCATTTATCCGTTAATGCGTTCCTACTTAGATTTGCTGGTCGATTACATGAAAAATGGAACAGAAATTCCCGACTTACATCGAGCCAAAGAATATGAATTGTTCTCATTATTTAAAATTTGCTATAAGAAGAATGAAATTGCCTCCATTTTCCGTGATGCGCTATCTAACGACCTTCAATTCTTCGTATCCGTCATGACACATTACAAAGCTTGCAGAACAGCCAAAGAACTAGCTGTTTTATGTGGATATAATGATACTGTTTTCACACAGTTATTCAAAAAAAACTTCCATGGAGATACACCATATCAATGGTTACAAAAACAAACATCTTATGAAATTGAATTCAAATTAAAAAAAAGTACTTTACCCATCAAACAAATAATGCTGGACTATCATTTCAAGACTTTCTCCCATTTTACAACCTACTGTAAAAGAAATATCGGAGCTACTCCTAACGAAATACGTAAAAAAGGAGAAGAATCAAGAGATACACCTTCTCTTGAAACATATTCAGTTTCTGCAAACGATTAAACAAACATCCCGCATCCTAAAGATTATGAATATAGTTATCTCCATCATACACACTAAAGCTAATAATAAGTTTGTTTCCTGATCTCGGTATATGGATCTATTTTAAGAGTTTCTATACATCTATAATAACAAATATCACAAAACCTAATCATAATCCACCATCAATATATGGAAAACTTATCACATATACCCCTCTGTAAAATCATATAAAGCATCTACCATTTAAAACTATCCCAAAACGAACATTTAGAAAAATAGGAAACCTTTTTATGCAGATATAAAAGAAAGAACTGATTATATGCAAACAAATCTTTTAAATACGCAACTTCTTTTTAGTACCAAATATAGAACTTTGCACCCAAATAAAATGTGAATATTATTATAATGTAAATCGCACACAGCAGAATAACCTAAAATATAAAATTGCATGCCCCCCAACGATACAATATTCAATAAAGCAGAACGGAGTTTATCCAATATGTAACAACAAAGAACAATTCATTTTTAATAATTTACAGTCATGTATACAAAGAAGAAATGCAAAATTTATGTATTATCAGTGCTACTTTGCACATTTTTTTTCTCGTGCAGCAGTATTGATTTTGAATTACCCCAAGGTCCTCAGGGAACCAATGGCAAATCCGCTTATGAGATATGGAAAGAAGAAGTTGAAACCGGTCATATAAACTGGCCTTCCACCTAAGTTGATTTAGCAGACTTTTTAGTTTATATTAAAGGAGAAAAAGGAGACAAAGGAAAAGATGGAATGTCTGCATACGATCAATGGAAAATCCTGATCACCCAAGGTAATGTCACCAACCCTCATGACCCTTCGCTCATTTGGCCTTCTTCAAAAAATACAGAAGCCGATTTTTGGGATTTTCTTAGCGGAAGAGACGGAGAATCACCTCATATTGGCGAAAATGGGAATTGGTATATCGGCAATAAAGATACAAAAATCAAAGCTATCGGCAAAGATGGAAAGGATGGAATTAATGGCAAAGACGGATTTTCCGCCTATGAATTATGGAAACAATCTGTTGCTGGCGGCAATATAAATTGGCCCAAAGACCAAACAACAATGGAACATTTCTTTTTATATTTAAAAGGGAAAGATGGTGAAAATGGTATTACTCCACATGTTGGTGAAAATGGTAATTGGTATATTGGCAATCGTGATACAAATTTTCCGGCTCAAGGTCAAAAAGGAGAAAATGGTAAAGACGGAACATCCCCTTATATTGGTCCTAATGGAAACTGGTGGATCAATACATCCGATACAAAAATAAAAGCTCAAGGAGAAAAAGGAAGCGATGGATTAACCCCTTTCATTAAAGACGGATACTGGTGGATAGGCACATCCAATACAGGGATTGCAGTGCAAGGTCCCAAAGGAGAACAAGGTGATAAAGGAGCGGACGGACTTACCCCGGTGATAAAAAATGGGAACTGGTGGATAGGCACCACCGATACAGGAATAAAAGCTCAAGGAGAGAAAGGAGATGATGGCGTATCTCCCCATATAGGTAATAACGGAAATTGGTGGATAGGTACTACTGATACAAGAATAAAAGCTCAAGGAGAAAAAGGAGTTAACGGAGCATCTGCATACGAATTATGGGTAAATGACGTCAAAAATGATAAAATCAAAGACAAAAATAATTCAGCATGGTCCAAAGATAAAATTACAATGGCAGATTTTTACACTTACCTCAGTGGAACAAATGGCAACAATGGAAAATCCGCTTATGAACTATGGAAAGAGACTGTAGGAACAGACAATATGAATGATCCTAAAAATCCAGGACAAAAATGGCCTTCTGACAAAGTTTCAGAATATGATTTTTTCAATTATTTAGCTGGTAAAGACGGAATAAACGGAAGCAATGGTTTATCAGCACATGAACTGTGGAAAAATGACTTAGCTAAATTTTGCGGTACAACAGATGCACTTATTGACCACAAAAATGGTGGAGTATGGGACTGTGAAAAAAATACGTTAAAGGATTTTTATGACTATCTACACGGGAAAGATGGCAAAGACGGAGAAGATGGCAAAGACGGCAAACCCGGAGAACCAGGAAAACCGGGAACAGAAGTTACCATCATTAAGGGTATACCTAATGTTATTGCACAATATTCTCAATCAGAATATGGTGAATATGTACGCACAACTGATGGAGGTGTACTCTATAAAGTATATGATGAAACTGGACAAATCGCACCAAAAGCTCAAGTAAAAGGCATGCCGGGTATCAATGCGGAAAAAACTTACATTACCAATGAAAACGGAGAGTTTATTGTACCTAAAGAAGATTTACCCGAAATACAAGACATAAACTTACGCTGGGGAACGGTAAAAGAAGTAACCCTAGCCGGAAAGTTGCCGCAAGAATCCGCTAAAAACACATATGTTCCTAATAGAGTACGCATGAGAATGATCCTCCGCGATAATTCAAATTCATTATACGATTATCAGTATCTATATTTCTATATACAACGAAAAGTTAATCCGGAAGACCAATGGCAAAATATCCCTTCTTATTTACCTAATAGTGGTTCAAGGAATTTAGACGCATATAGAGTCTCTGACAAAAATAATCCCAACAGTATTTTGTCAGATAAAAAACTATATTCAAGCCAAGGCTCTAGTTCAAATAATGGAGGATATTATTACTATATTTATACCTATCGGTTCATTCAAGAAAATCCCGGAAAATTCAAAAACAATCAATCTGAATATTGGGATGGAAGTGACGTTTATTACACTGTAAAAGCTAGAGAACCTTATTATGGAGAAACTTTCCAATGGAATGGTGTTTGTTTATTAGCTCCTTATCAAATGGGACCTACGCTAAAAACATTAAAATTAAAAATAATATCCAATGGAGAAGCACCCAGTTTCTCATCTGCTGAAGGTGAATTGGATTTTTCAAAAATAGACTTTACAAGAATTTACAAATCATCGACCACACGTGTCGTTAAAGAAAATGGAATGGACTATGTAGAACCGATAGCATATACTGAAGAAGAAGCCAGCAAACTTAAAATGGCATATATCACATTCAGATATACCTCAACAGCCGGCTCACAAGAAGCATCAAGTTCTAATAACAGATCTTCTGCAGAAGTTCCAACGTTCAAAGTATTCGCACCATTTTTAAATTCATCCATATACATTGACAGTGGCAACAGTTCATATTTCTATAGATATTATCAAGGTTATCTCCGAAAAGGAAAGGATGAAAAAACATTTATTATTGAAAACTATAGCAGCTCTTATGAGTTGCCCGAAGTACAAGTTATCTATGAAGAATAAAAATATGAAGAAAATATATATACATAAAATCCATCTCATACTATGCTTTACCTCAGTATTATGTTTCGGTTTACCTATAAATGCACAACAAAATGCAAAGAATGGAGCAGCCGATAATAATAAAAAAGCATGGGAAATAGGTATAGGCGCAACCGGACTTCAAATGACACGTTTTAATGTCATTAATTTCCATACTAATAATAAAGGCGGTTACACTGTAGGTACTAATAAAAAAGATTTTATTTTTGGAGGAAATCTATATTTTGCTCGTGAACTTAACTCTCATTTTTATCTAGATTTACAAGGAACATTAGACTACAGTTCCGATCCTGTCCGTAACGGTAAAGAATCAAGATGGCTAGGTATGGCAGGAATCGGTTTACAGTGGCGTCTAGGTGAATATCTCCATTCAAATTATATTGATCCTTTCCTACGGATGGGAGCCAACTATATGTACAAGAATTTTAAGATCAACTATAAGGGGATGGAAGAATTCAACAGTGAGGAGATGGAATGGAATCTGTCAAATGATTATACTAAAGAAGGGAAAGATAAACAAAATCTTATCCCTATTTCATTGGGAATAGGCGTGAATACGTGGCTTAATGACAACATTGGCATAGGACTCCAAGGAGACTACCTCATCATGCCATACAAACATATAGCCAATTCATGGCAAGGAAGCATTCGATTGATGTGGCGCATTGGTGGTAAATCCCTAAAAGTCAAACCGGAAATTCAATATGTGGAAAAAATCATAGAAAAAGTTATAGAAAAACCTATAATCATGAAACAAATTGTAGAAACTCCAAGCCAGCCCAATGTTTTATGTGATTTATTCAACAATATCTATTTTGAGTTTGATAAAACAGAAATAACTCCTAAAGCAGCTACTATCATTGATGAAATAGCTCAAATTATGCTGACAGACACAAGCAAAAAATATCTCATCACAGGATGTACTGATGCAAAAGGATCATCACAATACAATATGGATCTATCCCAAAAACGTGCAGACGCTGTAGTCAATGCACTTATAAAGAAAGGAGTTCCCAATAAAATGTTAAAAGCAAAAGGAGTGGGCGCAAAAATATCGTATGCATCTCAGAATGCTCCCAACGAAATACGAGAAGGAGATCGTAAAATTATAGTTCAAATCATTACAAATATGGATTATTGGAATTATATACCATAAAAAATTTCCCCTCTATCAAAACGGCATATATTCCTATATCGTGGAATATAGCCGTTTTGCATATTCCAAAGAAAAGTTCGAGCCATGTATACCCTCATGCCCTCACTGCATATATAACAGGTTTATTATTAACGGTTTATGTAGTAAAGATAAAAAAAAATTGCTCTCATTCATGCTCTCATACTCTCACAATGTTTTGAAGTATATTTCCACATAAATTACTTGTTTTCAGCCACATACCATTTTCTTATAGATCGTTTCGACTTGATATAAAGTAGGGTGTTTTAGGCTTTTTCCCCGCAAAAAGTACGCATGAAAGGTCTGTACCTCCACAGAACGACGGTTTACGATGCATTGGTAACAATAAAAAAGACGACGACGTTTTTAAAAAAGTTCCTGTTCTTTTTTAAAAACGTCGTCGTCTTTTTTGAAAAGTTCTTGATCTTTTTTGAGAGCATGAGGATATCACATATGTAAGCATAAGACTAGGTACACCGAATAGTACACCGAAAGAATG
>DXLM01000085.1 GCA_019414725.1 Bacteroides sp. | reverse complement strand
GACCCTCAGCTTGGGAAGCTGATGCTCTACCAACTGAGCTACTGCCGCATCTCTAAAACGGAAACAAAAGTAATATATATTTTTCAACCGACCAAATATAAGCAAACAATATTTACTATAACCATCAAGATTTCTGCTCTCCTGTTTATATCGACAGCTTTATGCATATCCTGTGTATGGATAAACCGATCCTTATCTCCAATAAAAGGTTTATAGACTATCTCTCCAAAATAAACATGAGGACCTCCAAAACGGCAATTCAAGATACCTGCTAAAGCAGACTCCGGATAACCTGAATTAGGACTCGCATGCCGGTTACCATATTTACCTACAAATCTCAGCAAACCGGGACGCCCTGCACACAGCACCATTAAAAATGCAGTTAGACGAGCCGGAATATAGTTCGCCATATCATCAATATGTGCAGCGACACAACCAAACTGAAGATAACGTTCATTCCTATAGCCTATCATAGAGTCAAGCGTATTAACCATCTTATAAGCAAGCATACCGGGAACTCCCAAAAGCAAATACCAGAATAATGGAGCAATAACCCCATCACTCAAATTCTCAGCCAATGTTTCCAAAGCAGCCGTACGCACTTCCTGATCTGTCAGTTCCGAAGTATCACGCCCTACAATACGGGAAACCTGCTTTCTTCCTTCCTCCAAAGAATGATCCGCAGCCAAAAAAACCTGCCTTACTTCGTTGATAAGTGTAGTTCCTGCCAAACAATAGAAAACAAGCACAGCAGAGAGGATAATACCCAACCAACGGTTTAGCACAAACAGATAATGCAATACCAAAACAGATCCTGCATACACTAGCAAAATAAGCATAATGGCCGCCACCCCTCCTTTCAACATCCGATGTGTCCCACAGTTCCATCGTTTCTCACAAAAAGAGATCAGCTTCCCGAATCCTACCACTGGATGCGGCAATCCTACCGGATCCCCAAGCAATTTATCTAATATCCATCCTATCAACAACGGAAGAATTAATACATATATGTCCATTTCTTTATACTTTCTACCAATTTGTCATTTTCTTCCGGAGTTTGTGTAGCAATACGGAAGAAGTGTTCATTCAGCCCTTCAAAATTGGATGCGTCACGAATAAGAATTCCCTGCTCTGTTGCCAGATATTCTTTCAAAGCCGCCGCCTTTCCCATCCGCAATTGAACTAACATATAGTGAGTATCCGATGGCCAGATCTCCATTCCCCCTATTGAAAGTAAAGATTGAACTAATCTCTCTTTTTCCCTCAATAACAAAGAGATATCTATATCATATTGAGAAGAAGACAATAAATAATGCCCGGCCTCTATAGCCAACTGATTAACAGACCAAGGCATCCGCTGTGTCCGGATTTCATGTAGCAGTTCTTTACATGCAGTGATATATCCTAAACGCAAGCCGGGCACGGCAAAACGTTTTGTCATGGAATGCAACAGAATAACATTCGGAAATTCCGCAGCCTCCTTGGCTGTAAGCAAAGCCTTCTGTGTAAAGAATTCATACGACTGGTCCATGATAAAAATACGCTGCGGATTTTGTTTTATACAGGCTGTCAAGACTTCCTTCTCCCTAACCTCTCCTGTGGGATTATTAGGATTACATAACCATATCAACCTCCCCCTATCCGGCAAACGGTTCAAATTATATATAGGAACCACTTTATGACCATGCAGACGACAAGCATCCGCATATTCGCTGAAAGTGGGCATCAAGATAGCCGAAATCTGATTCCTGAATGTCTGAGCTATTAAATAAATGGCTTCCGTAGCCCCATTGGTCACACAAACCTCTTCAGACGAAAGATGAAACCGTTCCGCTAAAACCTTTTCCAACGAATAAGGTTCCGGTTCGGGGTACGTACGGATACTTTCCATCTGCTGAAACAAATGTTGATGTAATCCGCTATGGTCTACATGATTATATACGTTTGAACTGAAATTTATCTTTATTGCTTTATACTTATAAGCATCATCACCATGTCCTTCAATCATTCCCACTCATTATTTGGTACAACAAAGGCAGATTAAGATGACTGCGTACATGCTCTGCCAATTTATCATATTGTTCTTCTTTATAAGTCCGGTAATCCAACACCGTATGACACTCCAGTTTTTCTGCGTATGGTTCCAGCAAATAATCTATAAATGCCTGATTATCCAATATTCCATGAATATAACTTCCCATACATTTTTGGTTTACAAAACAACCGTCCTCTCCACCGTCTTCCAGTCTATTCAAAGGAACTACAGACACCCCCGGAACCGGGCGGGTTTCTCCCATGTGTATTTCATATCCTTGGCAAGTTTCCGCATTCTCAAGAAAATGAAAATTCACCTGCCGCGTCACCTTCTCCCCTTGCATCGTAGTAATGACGGGAAGCAGTCCCAGTCCCGGCAATTGACGGATCTCTCCCTCCACTCCTTCCGGATCGTGAATCTCAAGTCCCATCAATTGGTATCCCCCACAAATTCCCATTACAGTAACCCCTTCCCTATGCGCACGTAGGACAGCTTGCGCCACCCCGTTCCGTCTCAACTCATACAAGTCATCCAAAGTGCTTTTGCTGCCAGGAAGCAGAATAATATCAGCTTTGGCCAGATCTTCCGTATTATTGGTATAATAAAGGTGCACCCGTTCATCCCGTTCCAATCTGTTGAAATCTGTAAAGTTTGAGAGATGACGCAACAGAACAACTGCTATGTTTATTTTGCCTTCCACGGCTTGCATCCGTTTATAGTCCAAGCCTACGGAATCCTCTTCCTCAATATGTATATTTCTATAATAAGGTATTATTCCCAAGACAGGAATACCACATAAATCCTCCATCATCTTCACACCAGACTCAAACAAACGGATATCCCCTCTGAATTTATTAATGATTACTCCTTTTATACGTTTCTTGTCCTCAGGAGTTTGTAACATGACCGAACCATAGACACTGGCAAATACTCCTCCCCGGTCAATATCAGCTACCAAAATCACATCCGCATCCGCATAACAGGCCATCGGCATATTCACCAAATCAGTATCCCGCAGATTTATTTCGGAAATACTCCCTGCTCCCTCCATTACAATAGGGTTATAACGTGCGGCAAGACGGTCAAAGGCTGCGTTTACCTCCTGCCTCAGCTCTTCACGTCCCTCCTTGCGAAAATACTCAAAAGCGTTACGATTACCGATGGGACGACCGTTTAATACCACTTGCGAAGTATGATCGGAACTGGGTTTCAACAACAAAGGATTCATGTCCGTATGACAAGGGACTCCAGCCGCTTCGGCCTGTACAGCTTGTGCACGCCCTATTTCCAACCCTTCCGGAGTGGCATATGAATTCAGTGCCATATTCTGTGCCTTAAAAGGTGCCGGTCGATAACCGTCCTGTTTAAAAATGCGGCATAATGCAGCAGCGATGACACTTTTGCCAACATCACTGCCTGTTCCTGCCAACATAATCGGGTGTAAATTCTTTTTCATCACTCTTTCTTCTTTCTTTTATATGCAAAGGACTGCCACTTTTCTTCCGTCCAGTTCTGTTGTTGCATCTCATAACGGGCCATAACAAAAAACAAATCGGACAGCCGGTTGATAAACCGAAGAATTATCTCCGGTAACGGATCTTGTTTATGCAAAGTCCATAATCTCCGTTCAGCCCGGCGTGCCACCGTCCTAGCAAACTGCAGCTGCGCTGATACCGGCGTTCCTCCGGGAAGGATAAAGGAACTATTATCCTCCATCTGTTCCATCAATGTATCCATTGCTTCCTCACAAAAAGAGCATAAATCATCAGGCAAGATATTAGGATTCCCTTCACGGATAGTTGATGGTGTAGCCACATGGCTCATCACTGCCATCATGTTTTTCTGAATTGAAAAAAGCAAGGATTGCCATTCGTGCTCCTGAGGTAAAAACGAACGCACAATTCCTATAACAGCATTCAACTCATCAATACATCCATTAGCTTCAATGCGGATATCATCTTTAAAAACCCGCTCTCCACCATGAATTCCTGTCATGCCCTTATCTCCGGTTCGTGTATAAATACGTTTCATACTTTCCATAATTTCAAGATATCCGTTTCCCCCCAATATAGATGAGTATATCCGGCTATCACGTTTTTATATCTATAAAGCGGGGTACTCACTTCCATTCCTCTTGCCGTAAATTGTTTTGCTACAGAAGGCATAGCGTCAGGAGCAACAACATTGGAATAATGAAATTCGTGCCCGCGAAGCTCCATCCCTTTATATTCTATACGGCGATATCCTAGATGAAGTCTGGCACCCACCATGGTACAATCCAAAGGCAAAATACCCGTCATGGCATATGCAGTCCCTCCCTGGCGGGCTGTCAAGGAACGGGTGAGAAACATCATACCTCCACACTCGGCCAAAATTTTCCCCCCCTCCTCTGCATAAGTTCTTAATGCTTCCATTAACTTTTTGCGCCGATGTAGTTGACGGGCGAACAATTCCGGATATCCTCCGGGTAAATAAACCAAATCAGCATCCGGCAAATCACTACCATATACAGGACTGAAATAAGTAATGCTTCCTAGCGCAGACAAGCGGTCTATGTTTTCTCTATAGATAAAGTTGAAAGCCGGATCCCGCGCTATGGCTATCTTCATCTTTTTAGCAGAAGGAGTAAAACTTTCCACCCCTGTTTCTGAACTATAAGGCAATGTATACCGACACGGGAAATTACGATGACAAATACTCAGCAGCTTATCCAAATCCACATATTTTCCAACCAATTCCGCAGCCTGTTCTATCAAGGTGTTCATGGAACGTTTGGCTGTCAATGTCAAACCCAAGTGCCGGGATGGAATTTTCAACCCTTCTGTCATAGGCAGATATCCCAAACATTCCACTCCTGCATCAACACAAGCCTCACGTAAATAAGCGAAATGAGAAGGAGATGACACTTGATTGAAAACAATACCTGCAATCTTCACAGCCGGATTAAAATGCTTGAAACCATAAATTAACGGAGCCACAGAATAAGCTGTAGAACGCGCACTTACTATAAGCACTACAGGGATATTCAACAATCTGGCTATTTCAGCACTACTTCCCTGCATTCTTTGATAACCGTCAAACAATCCCATCACTCCTTCGGTTACACATACATCGGCTCCATCTCCATATTTATTATACAGATGTTGTACATGGGTATTTGATGCCATCCAAGTATCCAAATTCACCGACTCATGGTCAGCAGCCAGCGTATGAAATTGTGTATCAATATAATCAGGACCACATTTAAAAGGCTGTACCCGCAGACCTCGTTTGTGCAATGCCCGCAGCAGCCCCATCGTAAAAGTCGTTTTTCCGCTTCCCGATGTAGCGGCCCCTATGAGTAATTGTGGCTTCATTCTTTAGTATTTCTTTAAAAACGGATACAAAGATAGTGCAAATTGCAAATTATCGAAATTAGAATAACAGATTAATTCATAATTCCGACATATCAAGTAAATATCCTTAGAAAGCAATTAAAGTTTTATGGTTTATCAATTAAATAAGCTACCTTTGCAGTCATTTTTGCCAGAATGACAGCTATACAACAATGATAAAATTGATACTATAAATAATTAAACTAGATAATGAATTATGGAACTTTTTAGAAATCTCTTTGAAGGGTACCCTAATTTATGGGGCGGCGGAGTAGCACATTCCGTACTTATTCTTTCACTGGTCATTGCTTTCGGCATCATGTTAGGAAAAATAAAAGTGGCAGGTATCTCATTGGGAGTAACCTGGATACTTTTTGTAGGAATTGTATTCGGTCATTTCAATCTGAACCTGGACGAACATCTGTTGCATTTCTTAAAGGAGTTCGGTCTGATATTATTTGTCTACTCAGTCGGACTACAAGTGGGTCCCGGTTTCTTCTCAGCATTCAAGAAAGGAGGATTCACACTGAACCTGCTTGCCATGATGGTTGTATTTTTAGGTGTGACCATCACCATTATACTCCATTTCATAACAGGTGTCCCCATTACCACAATGGTAGGAATTCTTTCTGGAGCTGTAACCAATACCCCGGGACTAGGTGCCGCACAGCAAGCAAACAGTGATCTGAATGGTATAGACGCTCCCGAAATAGCACTGGGATATGCCGTAGCCTATCCATTGGGAGTAGTAGGGTGTATTCTCTCCCTGCTGGCATTGAAATATATCCTGCGCATCAACACAAAAACCGAAGAAGCCGATGCGGAACGGGGATTGGGGCATCTACAAGAACTGACTGTACGCCCTATCTCACTAGAAATACGCAATGAAGCCGTAGAAGGTAAAACAATAAAAGAAATCAAGCCATTGGTAAACCGTGATTTTGTGATTTCACGCATACGGCATTGTGACGGAGACAGACAAACAGAACTGGTGAACTCCACTACAGTATTTCACATACACGATGAGATTCTTGTTATCGCCAATCCGATAGATGTAGAAGCTATCACTGTCTTTTTTGGAAAACAAGTGAATGTGGAATGGGATTTCCAAAACAAACAACTTATCTCCAGAAAAATTCTGATCACCAAGCCTGAATTGAACGGTAAGACATTGGCCCAACTAAAAATCAGGAATAACTTCGGAGCAAGCATTACCCGTGTAAACCGTTCGGGTGTAGACCTTGTGGCCACTCCCAACCTGCAATTGCAAATGGGTGACCGGGTGAAGATTGTGGGTAGCGAACTAGCTGTAGCCCATGCCGAAAAGATTCTAGGTAATTCCATGAAACGTTTGAATCATCCCAACCTGATCCCTATTTTCTTAGGCATCGCATTAGGGTGTATTCTAGGAAGCACTCCTTTTTTATTCCCCGGTATCCCCCAACCGGTAAAACTGGGACTGGCAGGAGGCCCCCTTATCGTATCCATCCTGATAAGCCGTTTCGGACCACATTATAAACTGATAACCTATACCACCATAAGTGCCAATTTGATGGTACGTGAAATCGGTATCTCGCTTTTCCTTGCTTGCGTAGGATTAGGAGCCGGCAAAGGATTCATCGAAACAATCATTAACGAGGGTGGATATGTATGGATAGCATACGGCGCCATTATTACGCTGCTGCCTTTACTGATTGTAGGTATAATAGGACGATATGTTTATAAACTGAACTATTACACCTTGATCGGAGTATTGTCCGGAGCCACCACCAATCCGCCCGCATTAGCCTACTCCAATGATTTGACCTCTTGTGACGCTCCGGCAGTGGGTTATGCCACCGTTTATCCGCTTACCATGTTTTTACGTGTACTCACAGCACAAATATTAATATTGGCACTTGCCTGATCCCGCCAGAATTATTGCAAATTCATATTACCGTAGGAATGAATTAGATTCACTCCTACGGTTCAAAATCCTCCACCTCTTTCAAAAGCAACCATTTTTTCATTAATCTTAAAACATATATAAAATAATTGCCTACCTTTGTGCCCGATTTGGTGATATAGGCAGCCTTTCTCTGCCTGTATAAAAGGGAATTCGGTTATAGAATCCGAAGCAGTGCCCGCTACTGTGAAACCCGTCTGATGAAAAGCAATTCTCACCAAGCCACTGTTTCTTTTGCCAGAAATGGGAAGGCGCTTTTCAGGGTGAAGCCAGGAAACCTGCCAAGTCCGAACATAGATAATCATGCTCTCCCGGGGTCAGGAAAGTGAATTATTAATCCTTAAATTCTTTCGATGAAAGTAAAGTTATTATTGACAGCAATTACTTTAAGCTGTCTGGCTATTGACGTACTGGCACAAGTCAGTATCAGTGGAAAGATTGTGAGTGCCGATACCAACGAACCTGTAGTGGGAGCTAATATCCGTATCGATCAAAGCCTTTCAGGATGCACCACAAATGATAAAGGCGAGTTTTCCATCAGCAATCTCCCTGATGGGAAACACGTATTAAGAATCACGCATGTCAGTTACACACCCAAGTCCATCACGACAAAAGGAGGTGAAAAGAATCTTCTTATCAAGCTACAAGACAGTTTTACCAATATAGGCCAGGTAGTAGTAACCGGTACAGGAACACACCACCGCATGACGGACAGCCCCGTGCCTGTTTCCGTTATCACTGCAAAGGATTTAAGTAATGCCAGTGTAACATCGCTGGACGAGGCCTTACAAAAGCTGACCCCGTCTTTCTCAAGTATGACCAACGGCATGGGGACAACATTGAGTCTGAATGGATTGCCTGATGATTATTTCATTTTTCTGGAAAATGGCAAACGCCTGTATGGAGATGACACCTATGCTCGAATCAATGTTGCCAAAATCAAACGTATTGAAATATTGAACGGCGCTTCTTCCGCTCTTTACGGAACAAATGCTATCGGAGGAGTTATCAACATCATTACTGATGATGTAAAAAATGCTATCAATGTTTCCAGCGATACCCGTTATGCCAGTAAAGGACGTTTTACCCAGTCCGTAAACATAGATGTCAATACCGGCAAGTTCGGCTCCTACACCTCTTATCGCCGTCAGCAGGCCGAAGGATGGCAACTGAATCCATATGAGGAAAACTCCAAAACTCATGAATTGGAAGAAACCGGGAAAGTAGCTTCTACAGGCTTCTATGCAAATACTGTCAATCAAAAATTCACTTTCGATGCTACCGACAAACTCTCCTTTTATGCCCGCGGCGGATATTATGACAACAAGACACGCCGCCCTTATGAAGCATACGACTACAACATATTGCATGAAACCTTTAATTATGGCATTGGTGCCCAATACATGATAAATAAAGGGAATTATATTACCGCAGACTGTTACGCCGATCATTTTTCTTCCTCTTATTGTTTTTTTAAAGACAATAAAACCTATAATGGAAAAGCAGGTGAAGAGCAAGTGCGAAAACGGACCCGTAATCACAATCTTAGCATAAAAGGTATCTTTAAATTAGGTAACCGGCACAAACTTTCAGTCGGCACAGAATATATCGTTGATGTCTTGAAAAGTCAAACAGACAATATAGCCAAAGAAGATGCTTATACACTGGCCTTGTTTGCACAAGATGAAATAAAGTTACTGAGAAACCTACAGGCTTTGATTGGTGTACGTTACATTTATCATGAAAATTTCAAAAATCATGCCACTCCCAATGTAGCACTGATGTATAAACCCGGCAAATTCAATTTCCGTGCCTCCTATGCAGCAGGTTTCCGAACTCCTACCCTATCTGAACTCTATGCCACTGACATAGCTAAAAAAAATGACAGGTTGACAATAGGTAATTTGGATTTAAAGCCGGAAAAGAATAATTATTTCTCATTGAGTGCAGAGTATGTACATGAGCGTTTTTCAGTATCAGTCAATGCTTTTTATAATAATATTCGTGACATGATAGATTATAATACGATTGCCACAGGAGATAAAGCTATGGAGCAATATGGTCATAAGGAAGTTCGTCAACGTGATAATATAGCGGAGGCTAAAGTCCACGGAATCAATGTATCCGCCAATGCATACCTAGGTGCCGGGTTCAATTTAAGCGGAGGATACACTCATCTTAATACCCAAGATGTGGAATTGGAACAACCCATCGACAAAAGTATAAAAAACGCATACAATATCAATGCCCAATGGGCGCATTCATGGAAAATATATCGGTTGAATATAAATTTGAACGGCCGTTTCAACAGCAAGCGTTTCTCTAAAAGTTACGGTTATGCTCCCGAGTATCAATTGTGGGATTTAAACACACGCCATTCTTTCAACTTAAAATCTGTAATCATCGAACCCGGATGCGGCATGGAAAACCTGTTCGATTATATGGATGACCGTCCTTATAACAGCAATTATGCGACACTTACCCCCGGACGTTCATTCTACATCAGTCTGTCTTTAAAATTTAAAAGCTAAAAAATCAAAGACTTATCGAAGATAATATAAAATAAACCTCTATCTTTGCAACGGAATTAGTAATCGGGCTATCACATAGCCCGATGCAAGGGAACCCGGTGTAAATCCGGGGCTGTACCTGCAGCTGTAAATCCTCATGATGTTGATTGGATAGTCTAAAACCACTGTTTCATTTGAAGAAATGGGAAGGTTTCCAATCAGAGGAAAGCCAGAATACCTGCTAAGTCTGTTGAACAATAAACACCAAGCTTCCAGGATTAGAAGTATGTGTCCATTCGAACAAGCGTTTTCCAACGTCTATTCCTTTGTGGCATTCCTCTTTATCAGAGGGAAACTTGATGTTTTATTTTGCAAATTAAATAAAACACAATATGAGGTATTTACTTCCTGCTATTCTACTATTAGGTACACAAATTGCAAGTGCCCAAAGTATTCTCAAAGATAAAGACGATAAAGAATTGTCCGTATTACTGAATGAAGTGGTCATCACGGGTACAGGTACTGAACATTATCTGAAAGATGCTCCCGTACAGACTGAAGTCATAACCAGCAAAGCTTTGGAACAATATCAGGCACGCAGTATAGACGATTTGCTCAGTGGTCTTAGTCCTTCATTGACCTTTCATGATGGTGATATGGGGAGCCATATCCAACTAAACGGATTGAACAATGACTATATCCTGATCATGATAAATGGAAAAAGAATGAATGGCGATGTAGGAGGGCAAAACGACTTGAATCAATTAAATCCAGCTAATATAGAACGCATAGAGATTGTAAAAGGGGCCGCTTCTTCACTTTATGGCAGTGACGCAATAGCCGGAGTTATCAATATCATAACCAAACGTAACCGTGAAAAAATGGAGCTCACCAATACATCCCGCATAGGTGAATATGGTGATATACGTCAAAGTACCAGTTTCGGCTTTAATTATGGAAAGATAAAATCTGTAACCGGAATCAACTTCCGGCATACCGATGGCTGGCGGAATACAGACCTACAGTGGGATCAGAATCAATTGAAATCCGGCTCTACTATGTTGACCGTAAACCGTTCTTCAAACTATACCCTGTCCGAGAACATTGAATGGCAAGTCAATCGCAAACTAGACCTCACTGCAGAAGGCACTTATTATGAGCGTTGGGTAATGCGTACACACGGTCCTTGGAAATATCAAGCCAACGATTTTTATTATCGCAACTACACATTTGCAGTAGGAAGTAAATATAAATTAGGAAAACGGAATTATCTGACTGCAGACCTCTCGTATGGCAGATACGGCTACTTCTATGACTATAAGCTAAACGAGCATACTGATTATTTTCTAGACAATGACCGCCATGAACGTATCACCTACTTTGCCGGTCAACGTATCAAACAAAGTATTCAGAAACAAATATTAGGCCAGGTAAAAAGTGTATTTTATCTTGGAGAGGACCATATTTTAAATGCAGGAATCGAATATCAGTACAATCATTTGGAATCACCTCATCACATTGACGGTGACCGCGCTTCCGTTTATACGTTGGCAGCTTATATACAGGAGGAATGGACAGCCAGAGAAAATCTGGTTCTGACTGCCGGGGTACGAGGAACACAACACAAGGAAACAGGATTGAATTTCAGTCCGAAAATATCAGGACTTTATAAACCCGGAGAACATATTAATTTGCGTGCTTCTTATGCTTTAGGCTACAAAGCACCCACTATTAAAGAACTTTATTATAATTATACCGGCGTTATCGGAGGCGGTGCCTTGACTGCATATCATGGCAACACAGATCTAAAAGCACAAACCTCACAATATGCTTCAATCGGTATCGAGTACGTAGGGCAAAAATTCCAAGCCAGTTTAACCGGATACATGAATTATCTTCACAACATGATTGAGCTGGTTGAAATTTCCGTAACTCCCGATGAAAAGTTTCTTGAAGTAGAAAAGAGCAAACAATATAAGAATCTGACAAAGGCACGTATTTATGGTATGGATTTCACCTTCAACTATC
>DXLM01000084.1 GCA_019414725.1 Bacteroides sp. | reverse complement strand
GTTACCTTCTGTTCCGGCTCCGAGAACTTATAAAGATTTGGGAGTGGAATAAAAAATCATTCTTTTTAACAAAGCCCGTAGCTATCATTAAGCTACGGGCTTATCTATGTATAATTTTTTAATATAATGGATTTTGTATCAACAAATCATTTTTCTGCATTTCATCTAGATAAATAGGGAGTAAATAAGACTTATCATTCCATTTTCTCTCCTGCACATCAATAATGGAATAATTAGGCTCTGTAGCTCCATAAGGATAGCGAATATCTATTCCCTGAACATTCTTAATCACTTCAGGTGCAATCATCCAACGGCGGATATCAAAATAACGATGTTGTTCATAAGCTAATTCTATTTTACGTTCATTACGATAATGCTCTTTCAAGACATCTCCCGTTTCAGAATTTGGTATATCAGGCATTCCCGCTCTTTTACGAATCATATTGATATACTTACGAGCTTCAACATCTTCACCTAATTCTATGCATGCTTCAGCATAATTCAACAAAACTTCAGCATAACGTATCTGACGCCAAGGATAAGGTTGTTTATCATACTGATGATTAACTGAAGGGTCTAAAAATTTACGCATATAATATCCTGTGTAAGAACCATTCCAATCTTCAATAGGGCCTTGGCGAGTATCTAAGCCTGGTGTATAACTTCCATCTGACTGCTGATAATAAGCAGTTTGTACTATTCCTTCAGGATCACTACCTACTGTATCATCCGGACGTTGACGCCAATAAGAACCATTATACATAATAGAAGCATAGAAGCGAGGATCTCGATTTTGATAAGGGTAAGCTGCTTGTTGTGGATTATCCCAACTAAATTTACTACCATCTGCCATTTCGTAAGAATCAACTAATTGTCCTGTAGGAGTATTTCCACCCCAACCATGAAAACCATTAGGACTATTGAACAAACCAACACGAGGCAATTGAAAATCACTGCTATTATGATTTACATAATCATAATATTGTACCATAATATCTTCATCCGAATTATGACACAAGAAAATATCAGCATAGTTTTGAGTAGCTTCCTCTCTATTTTTCCATCCTCCATTTTCACCATACAGATGATATATACCTAAATCCATAACAGCTTTAGCAGCCTTTTTAGCCCGTTGCCAACGTTCCGTACGATCACCTCCCACATACCCTATAAGTTCAGGATGCTCATAACCGGATGCCCATAAAGACTGAGAAACAAATAAGTCACTAGCCGCATAAAGCAGGACACGGGCTTTCAAAGCCATAGCAGCACCTTTTGTTGCACGGGCTTTATCTCCGTTCAAAGGCAAAATAGAAGCTGCTTCATCTAAATCTTTCACAATAAAATCTACCGTTTCTTCAAACGTATTACGAGCTACGAGTAAATCATCAGAAGGAGTAAAAGATTTCTCAATCAAAGGGACACCACCCCATTGGCTCAACAACCAATAATAAAAATAAGCACGTAAATAATGCACTTCACCTTTCAATTTATCGACAACATCTCCTTCTAAAGCATATTTCTCTGCATTTTCAAAAAAGATATTACAGGCACGGATATTTTTATAAAGATTGGTCCAAGTTATATTATGGAAGGTTATAATCCAAAAATTAGGAGCAAGAATACCTTGATAACTAGGACTCAATTCACTCATCACTACTGGCTGGCTCTCCCATGCCCAAACCTCCATTGACTCATCGCACAAAGAAGAAAGCATTACGGTATGAAATCCCCATTTCTGTCCCTCGTAAATATTATTAACAAAAGAAGTTATTAATGATTCATCCGTCCAGACAACTGCATCTGAATAACGGTCTACTGGATCCACATCCAAAAAATCATCATTGCATGCTGTTAGCATAAGACATAGCAATACAAATAATCCATATAAACGTTTCATATTTTTCATTTTATTTAAAAAGTAAGGTTTACTCCAAAATTTATCACTTTATTCAACGGATAATTATATCCCGATCCGCTTGTGTTTTCGGGATCATAATCCTTCATATCAGGACTAATTGTCAGCAGGTTATAAGCATTAATATAAACACGTAAATGTTCCACACCTATTTTCTTACTCCATATAGATGGTACAGTATATCCCAATTCTATATTCTTCAAACGTATATAATCAGTTTTATGCAACCAGAATGTATTCTGCTGATTTATAAAATATTCATTACTTCGATTATAAGTACGAGGAAAATCGGCATCTGGGTTTTCCTCTGTCCAACGATTATCATAAAAACTTTTTAAGAAATTGGCAAAATCCCCCGACTCTGTCGTTTGATAAAAAACTCCTCCCATAGCACCTTGTAGTAAAAATGAAAGGTCAAAATCCTTATATCCTAAATCTACATTCAATCCACCTGTAAATCGTGGAGTACGACTCTTATCATTACGAACACGATCATTGCCATCTATCACATTGTCCCCATTTACATCTTTGAAAATAATATCCCCCGGACGTGCACCGGCCCAATGAGGATACGCATCTACAGCTGCTTGATCTTTAAATATGCCGATAGCTTCATAATAAAGTCCCGAATCGATAGGTTTGCCTGTGGACTTCTGCCATTCTGGAGTACCAGGTGCCTCATCCCAAAAAAGAATTTTATTTTTAGCATAAACCCCATTCAAGTTTATACCCAACCGAAAATCTTTGAAATTTCTACGATAATCAATATTGAAATCTACCCCTTGATTTTGTACTTTCCCTAAGTTTTCATCAGGAAGTACCAATCCGGAAGTGCCCGGAACAGAAGCATTTCGTTTCCATAAAATATCACTGCGTTTATTATGAAAATAGTCAATAGTAAATGCCAAATCTCCATTCAAAAATTGTAAATCAAGACCTATATTCTTTTGTGTAGCTGTTTCCCAAGTCACATTTTGATTAGGAGCTACTCCTTCTTTCAATGCTTGGTTCATCGTTGCACCATTATTAGTCAAATACATCAAATCATTGAAAGTATAGGAAGCCAAATACTGATAAGGATCAATCAAATCATTTCCTGTCTGTCCCCATGATGCCCGTACTTTGGCAAAACTAATAAAGGGCAATTTCTTTTTGAAAAAATCTTCTTCAGATATTACATATCCTAATGAAATACCTGGAAAGAATCCGAATTTATTAGAACGATCAAAAATATAGGAACCTTGATAACGCCAAACAAACTCTGCCAAATATTTAGACTTATAAGCATAGTTCACACGACCAAAATAATTTAAACGGGCTTCCTCATACCCTGTACCTGTATTATTCATTTCATCCTGACCACCAGCAAAAAGCTGGTCAATAGCGGCAGAAAGAAAATAACGACGATAAGCTTCAAATGAATCCCCCTTATCCGTGATACGTTCTACACCTGCTAGAATATTTACATCATGATCTTGAGCAAATGTATGGCTATAACTAGCGATACCACTCAATAATACCCCCAAATTATCTTCCATTGATTCTGTCAGACGAGGATCACTAAACCCTTTCTTTCCTTCCACCAATAGGGGCTGGCCATTTTCATCCATCGAAGTCCCATCCCATGAATACAAATACCAAGGTTTTTGCCATATTTTACGAAAACGGAACGTCTTATCAAGTGACGCAGTAGCCTTCAAAGTCAATCCCTCCACATAAGGCACCTTGATATTAACTCCGAAATCCCCATTTAACACATAACGCTTATCACGTTCATAACCAGTTTGATTGGTACATATAACTACCGGATTATCACCAAATTCAATGTCGGGTCCCGGACGACCATCAGGCCAATAAGCCGGTGAATTAGGTTTAGATCGCATCAGCATACGGAAAATATTCTCTGCAGAACGGGTTGGATATTTCCGATCTTCCATTCTTCCTGTTACATTGACATAAGTATCAACATATTTATTAATTTTCATATCAAGATTCATCTTCAAGTCATACTGATGGTAATTTGACCCACTATGACGATAAAATGCATCTTGTCCTTTGGCTGATACGCTAACAAAATATTTCACATTCTCTGTACCACCATCAATAGTAGCATTGGCATAAGTTTGTGGAGACCATGATTTCAATGTTTCATTAAACCAGTCCGTATCCGGATGTCCCCAAGGATCGGAACCATCAGCATATAATCTAAGATCATCTACCGTATAGCGCCCCTTATTACCGGCATACTTATCTATTTCATTCATCAAAGTGGCATATTCCACAGCATTGGTCATTTCCGGTATTACAGTAGGAGCAGCTATTCCATAATTATAAGTAAAACCTACTCTCGGCTTGCCTGCTTTTCCTCGTTTTGTTGTAATCAAAATAACTCCATTGGCAGCTTGAGCACCATAAATAGCTGCTGAAGCATCTTTTAATACAGACATCGTTTCAATGGTACTTGGATCAATACGCTCCAAAGAACGTCCAGGTACTCCATCAACAACTACTAACGGATCAGCTTTTCCAAAGGTATTAACCCCACGAACAGTAATAGTAGCACCATCATATCCTGGTTCTGAAGTGTTAGAAACAGCGACCACGCCCGGTAAACGTCCAGCTAATCCTTGTGATACATTCGTTACTGGAGTTTTTGCCAGCTTCTCACCACCTACACTTGTTACAGAGCCGGATAATGTAGCTTTCTTTTGGGCCCCATACCCCACAATCACTACCTCATCTAATAATTCAGTATCTTCCTTCAAAAATATATCCAAAGATGTTTTTCCATTTATCGGAACTTCCTGAACTAAATATCCCACATAAGAAATACGCAATACAGCTCCTTTAGGAACAGAAAGCGTAAAGTTACCATCCAAATCAGTTACAGTACCATTTGAAGTACCTATTTCCAAAATAGAAACCCCCATAAGAGCTTCTTTTAATTTAGAGTCTATCACCTTACCTTTTACAGTCTGGTTTTGCGCCCAAGCTGTATTGGATATACTCAATACCAAAAACAGCAATAAAACAAAACGAAATGTTTTCATACTATTATATTTAGAATTAAACAAAAGTTATTATTATTTACTTGTACGAATGGATACAGTAGCCGGAACCAATCCGGGAGAAGCCACTTTCAACATTATCTTACCTTCTTTCCGTGTACTTTTTACTACCACTATAGCACGCCCTTTCCATGCTTTCCGCTGATAACCGATATAGCTATCCGTGTCTTTTAAATCAGCATTTCCCACAGCCACTATAGTACCTGCCCCTTTCACTTCAAAAGTTAATTGATTATCAGCATTCGGCTCCAGAATGCCTTCCTTATCTAATATTTCTACTGTGATAAAACTCAAATCCTGACCATTTGCCTTTATTTTTGTACGATCGGCCGTTAATTGAATTTTCACAGGTTTTCCGGCAGTCTGTAAGATCGTTTTCTCTATTTCTATCTCGGATTCCACACCTACCGCCTTCAATATTCCTGGCTCGTATGAAATAGGAAAGACTGCTTTGAATTGCTGTTCCTGTCCTGTAAATTGCTCGCCTATCAGCTTATCATTCAAATACAGACGTACTTTGGGATATCGGGAATAAATCTCTACCTCTATTTCTTTTCCTTCATGTCCCGGCCAATTCCAGCTTTCCCAAGTAGGCCAGACAGACCATAAGGTTTCCTTCACCTTACCATAATAATTATCCGGCTCTTTTACAGCCAAATAAAGTTTCTTATCAGGATTATACAACAAGTCACGATAATGTGATATAGGCTTTCTCCAACCTGTTAAATCAATATCTCCACAATAGGCCCCATGCCAAGGATAATGGTTACGTTGATAGTGTTCACCTTCCGATTCACCTGCATAATAAAATCGCCCGATACCCGATTCACCTAAATAATCAATAGCTGTCCAAACAAAATCACCAATAATATAATCATGATCATTAACCAATGACCAATTGGCAAAAACGTCTCGTGGGTAAGATTCAGTTTGCATAATAACACGGGAAGGTACACGCTGATGATCAACCGACGCTCGATGCAGCAAATAATTATATCCCACTATTTCATGCACGGCAGCCAATGGATCATATATTTCCCAGTCATTATCCCAAGCAGCTAAAGCAGAAGTTACCGGACGACTGGGATCAAACTTATGTACATAGTCGGCCAACTTTCGAGCTGTAGTGACCACTTCCAATTTTTTACGCTCAATTACTTCATTACCAATACTCCAACAAAAAATAGAAGGATGATTGCGGTCACGAAGTACCATGGATTCGATATCCCGTTGCCACCATTGATCAAAAAGAATAGAATAGTCATATTGATTCTTACTGTCACGCCAACCGTCAAAGGTTTCATCTATAACCAATAATCCGAGACGATCACAGGCATGGAGGAACTCTTCTGAAGGAATATTATGCGAAGTACGTACCGCATTAAATCCCGCAGCCTTCATTAATTCTACTTTCCGTTCTTCAGCACGATCATAAGCCGCTGCCCCCAGACAACCGTTGTCATGATGTAAACATCCACCATTTAAAATAATTCTCTTGCCATTCAAGAATAATCCTTGTTCAGCCGAATAAGTAACCGTCCGAATACCAAAAGATTCCGTTATACTATCTATTACATCACCCGCTTCAGTCACTAGAAAGTGTGCATTATATAAATGAGGGGACTCAGGACTCCACAAAGCAGGATACAATACAGAAATTTTTTGTGTTATTTCCTTTATTCCATTGGCAGGCAAATCCACTTTTATTTCTCCTTTTCCAGCTTCATCATTTCCTTTAGTCAACTTTGTTGTCAAGGTAATCTGTCTGTTAGAAGAAGTTTCATTTCTCAAAATAGTTTTTATTTGTACAACAGCTCTCTCCTCACTCACCTCAGGAGTAGTTATAGCTATCCCCCAATGCTCTATATGAATAGGATTCATCACTGTCAGCCACACATGCCGGTAAATGCCTGTACCAGTATACCAGCGACAATTTTTCTGCTGCGAATTATCTACCCGTACAGCAATAATATTCTTATCATCATAACGCAGATAAGGAGTCAGATCATAGTAAAAAGATGAATATCCATAAGGACGAATTCCTATAGATTTTCCATTAACAAAGACTTCTGAATTCATATAAACTCCTTCAAAGTAAATACCCACTTTCTTGCCTCTATACTTAGAAGATATTTCAAATGACTTACGATACCATCCTGTTCCTGCCGGAAAATAACCTCCATCATTCCCCATTGGATTTTCCGGATCAAGAGTTCCTTCTATACTCCAATCATGAGGTAAATCAAGTATCCTCCAATCAGCGTCATCGTATGTATTCAATGAAGCGTCAGGATAATCTCCCAACTTGAATTTCCAATCATAATCAAAAAGTTGCTTTCGATATTCACTTTCCGGATACGCATCTGCTCCGAAACAAACTCCCCATAACAGGAAAAGTGCGGTTAGTAATTTGATACTATCCCAACAGACTAATGGTAACTTCTTTTTCTTCATGCTTTATAATTTAAGAATCATGAAACAAAAGAAGCCATATCCTAAAAACAACAGGGTATCGAAACACTTTACAAAAGGTATAAAATCCTTTCATGAAACGTTTCAATACCCTAATGACAGAAATTTATCCCTTCTTTTACTAGACCTTGATATGTGACTGTTGGTATTCAGTAGGAGTCATACCAAACTCCTCTTTAAAACATTTCGTAAAATACTTAGGATTACTGAATCCTACAGCGTATGCCACTTCAGATATGGTCTGAGTACGTGCAAGCAACATCATGCAGGCACGCTTCATCTTTATATTGCGTACAAAGTCCAAAGGCGTCAACCCAGTCATAGCCTTTATTTTACGATATAAAGTAGATTTGGACATGTTCATTTCTACAGAAAGTCTTTCCAAATCAAATTCAGACTCTTCCAGATGTTGTTCTATGCTTGCAATAATAGACTGCAGAAACAACTTGTTAGCAGACGGATAAGCTAAAGTTTCCAAATTGACGTCTTCTTCTTTACGAAAAGCCGCCTGACGCATCTTAAACGATCTGATAAGATTATCCACACGGGCAAAAAGTACTTTCATTTCAAATGGCTTTGCAATATAACCATCCGCTCCGGCATCATAACTGGCTATCCGGTCATCAATACCGTTCTTCGCCGTAAGTATGATCACTGGAATATGATTAAAACGCAAATCCGACTTGATGCGGGTGCAAAGCTCCCAACCATTGATATCAGGCAACATCACATCGCAAATAATCATATCCACTTCATGATTGCTTAGTTTATCCCAAGCTTGCTGTCCGTCTGCCGCAGTCCATACACTATACTTTTCCTTAAACATCTCTTTCATTATATAGAGTAATTCTGCATTATCATCTATCAACAGAAGGGTAGATTTATCCGTAGCTCCATCGGATGAAACGTCATCTTCTGCTACAATTGCACATTCGGTGATATCCATTGTCACACCTTCCATCTCATCCACTATTTCATCATGCTTATACCCCATTCTGTCAATGGGAAGTTCTACCGTAAAACAGGTACCTTTACCTAATTCACTGTCTACTGTAATAGTTCCATGATGAAGATTCACCAACTCTTTCGTCAAAGAAAGCCCGATACCATTCGATTCTATTCCCACCCGTTTCTTACTACTATAAAAACGAGTAAAAATATAATTGATTTCTTTAGGTGAGATACCTATTCCCTCATCCTTTATTTTGATAACCAAGACCTTATTTCCTTCCTTATTTATAAGATATACGTTTACTTTGATACATTTATATTCGGGAGTGTATTTTATGGCATTCGATAACAGGTTATATATTATTTTGTCTAATTTATCAAAATCCAGATAACCTTTAATTTCCAATGGTTCTACGTCAATCTCTAAAATTATGCCTTTCTTTTGAGCAAGAGGAAGAAAATTCGTCTTGCAAATATTCTGTATAAACTCACTGATATTTCCTTCGGACACATTCAGATTCATTTTTCCCACATCCATCTTTCTAAAGTCCAAAATCTGCTGTATTAACCGTTTCAGTTTGTCGGCATTGGATTTCAGTATTACAGACTGTTGTCGGATAGCAGGAACTTTTTGTTCCAAATGGTCAGTAATACAAGAAATGACTGTCAGCGGAGTTAGTAATTCATGAGAGATATTTGTAAAATAGTTCAATTTTGTCCGTGCCAGCTCTTCTTTTAGTTTCACTTCATTTTTGATTTTAATACGCTGCGCATAAGTATGAAAAGACAGATAGACAGCAAGTACAATCAAAACAAGGTAAACCATATATGCCAACCAAGTTTCATAAAAAGCCGGAGCCTGAACAATAACCAATACAACTTTGCCTTCCGTCCATTTTCCTTGTCCATATTTCCATTTTAACCAGAATGAATAAGTACCTTTCTTTAACTGATTATAAAAAGCAGAATTCTTATCATAGGGCAGATATACCCAATCCTTATCTACTCCATCCAATTTATAAGCCATCTCTACCTTGGAATTCAATGAATAGATAAGCGATGAAAAAAATATTTCTATATTTCTGGAATTGGGGGCCAAAGAAATCCGGTTGATGGTATGAAGTGATTCATCTTCAGCAAAGAATATACTTTTATTTTCAATTTTTACATCCGTAACGACAGAAGAAAACTGTATCTTATCCGCCAATGAGACACTACCAGACTGAATATGTATAAAACCACGATGCCCACCTACATACAGCCCTCCTTGCCTGTCCCTGCTTATCGCTCTGTATCTGAATACATCAACCCATATGTTCCCATCCGAAGTGGCATAATTCATACATACCTTCTGATAAATATTATATTGAAGCACCTTTTTGTTAGTTATAATCCACACATTGTTTTCATCAGCAAGTAATCCCAACACAGAGCAATCATCTATCTGATTATCCAAAGCCATATTTTCAAATGCCTCTTTATTCGTATCCGATTTGAATATTCTTCCTAAAGAAGAAACCAACCATAAGCAACCCTCCCTATCTATACAGGCATGATTTACATTTTCCTGTCCTGAAAGGACTGGAATACAAGCTTTTAATTCATAAGATATATTCCTATCAATACAGCTTAACCTGTACACCTTTTTATCAGTAGACACTCCCCATATGTTACCTTCCCTATCACTTGTCAAGGAAGACATCTCTGGAAAATCAGAACTTGCTACAAGTAAAATAGAATTATCAGGACGCTTTACATAAAGCCCCGACTGGCTAAAAATCCATAAACTACCTTTATTATCCTCAATCAAGTCCCTGATATTTCCCGGATTATAGATTTGTTTTTCCAAATCAATATCCTCTTCCAACTGTATCTTCATACCCTGATGAGTCATTCTCATTACCCGTGCACCATATCTGGGACTGATCCATACTCCTTCCTTAAGCTTGGATTTCACAATAATGCTTACTTCGCCCGGATTTGACAAATTATTACCACTATTATCTGCAAATAGATCTTGTGACAAATCATACAGGCAAAGCCCGTATCTATCCTGATTGACCCACATTACATCATTTTTATCCAAGCAAAGATTCAAGATATTTGCATCCCAACCCATGTGTTTTTTAAGTTGCGGCAAAGGATAATTATCAATCTTCGAATTATCAAAGAAAATAGTATATGCCATATCATAAGACCCCAGCCACAGATTCCCTTCTCTGTCTTTCATGATTTTAGTGTACATCATGTGTGTATCTACCAAATCATGTATATCCACAGATACCAATGTACCCTCTTCGGTATATTGCAAGGCGTAAAGTTCATTATAAGACAATAGCCACAAGTAGCCGAATGTATTATCTTGCGTCATACTATAAAAGATCGGTTCCGTTTCCCCACTTCTGGAATTGATAATATGATGCCTTTTATAACATTCCTCTCCTTCTTTTTGTGGAAAAAACTGCCATAATCCTTCACCCCACGTACCAATCCAATAATTGCCCGATTGATCTTGACACATAGTATAAGGTGCATTATTCTTGCCTAATGGAGGATAAGTAATAAAGGAATCTGACTTATCATCATACTTGAACAAGCCTCCTCCCGTAAGTACCCACATATTTCCCTCTCTATCCTGATAAACAAAATTGATAGTATGCTTATTCTGTTGCGAGCCAAAAATATCATATTCCCTCGCAATAGAAGCCGTAGAATTACATCTATATATTGTATTACCAGCTCCTATCCAAATATTGTCTTCCTTATCTGCTGCCATATAATTAATCCCCTTATCCAGCAGTCTTGTATCCGGAAAAGGAATTATTTTACAAGTTTGTTTATCATAAAGATTTAATCCTTTCCATGTACCGATCCATACATAGCGAGAATTATCCACTATATTTGAAATTGAATTATTTGTAAGCAAATTCAGATTTTTATAATCAGACCGAAAAGGTTGTAAGCGGAAACCATCATACCTTGCCAGCCCGTTAGTGGTTCCTATCCATAAATATCCTTCTCTATCCTGATAGATATCAAAAATCTCATTAGAAGAAAGTTGATAAAAAAAAGGAAGCTGTTTGGAGATCATATGTTGTGCACAAACAGAGTAATTACCAAAAAATAAAAAGAGAAAGAGGAAAAAGTACTTCATAGTTATCAGATATATTGATGAAACAAAGTTATGGAAATTAATTGTTTTGTAGATGATTTTGGCAAAGAATTCGTATTGAAACAGGAAAAATAATACATCTACACCTTAAACATCTAAATAATATACTTGTAAGTTCTATAATCTTATCCTCGGAAGATTATAAATCTTACAACTGCTATTTGTCTAAATAAATACAATAAATTTTGGAGGGTATATATTTAATTATATCACTCCAAAAAATGTAAATAGAAACAATATATATATACATAACAAGAAGTTTTTTTTATTTCCTGTTCTTTCCATATATCTCCCCGACTTTCATTATCTTTGCAACCACTTAATAACAAAGATATTAAATAACAAAAAATAGATCATGGAATACAATTTCA
>DXLM01000083.1 GCA_019414725.1 Bacteroides sp. | reverse complement strand
TTAGTATAAACCAACTCCAACTGCCGGAAGATAAATAAGAAACAGCGCCGCTTTGCATCAAAGCGGCGCTGTTTCTTATTTATCTTCCGGAATGAAATCTTCTTTTATAAATTCATCATACACACGCCGTGGATGATCCGCTTTTGAAAATCCATTATTACCAAAATTCTGTTCACGGAACTTCTTTAGCTTTAAATTATCTTCCGCATACTCACGCAAAGTTTTCTGTTTGCCTCCTAATATGGAACTATCCAGCACCTCACATTCCAACAGATTTTCCTTCGGAGTAATTATTGGAAGGAGCTTCTGTTCCAAAAAACCGCGATAGGCCCCCACATACTCGCACCAGCACTCCCCCTTCACCTCATAAATACGATACGTGTACTTAGACAAAGCAGTTCTAATAAAAATTTCATTCCCCATCACCTCGGCCACGGCTTCTAAGTTATAAGCCAAGTCTTTAATCTTGATAATCTTCTTTCCTGACTCATCTTCCTTGATTTCCGTAGCCCAAAAGTCGGAATGCATAAGCTGATCAAGTATATTGATCAAACTTTCTTTAATCTCAAATTGTATTCTCATAATAATTGCCCGTTGGTCAGGACTTGTTACAGGTTTCAGCTAACTTCCTTAAATATAGCAATTATACTTGAAAAATATTCACGGAAACACACTTTTAACATTAAATTATAATTAAATCTGAACTTTTGAATAAATAAAGAATATTCATCCTGCTACAATTCAATTATTTGCTGTATTTTTGCACGTTTTTAAAACAGATCACACATGGAACCATTCACCATAGATACAATCTTACCAATAGCTTCGGGAGCCTTATTCACCACGCAGGCCGTTTACTATCTGGGGCTATATAACAAACTATACACTCACAGCAGAGAAACAGCATATGCCACTGATATAAATACCCAAAATCCTCCACTGTCTGTCATCATTGTGGCAAAAGACGCAGCCCACGAATTACAAGAAAACCTCCCATTTATTTTAGAGCAGGACTATCCGGAATTCGAAGTGATTGTGATTTACGACCGCCCGGCGGATGATTGTGACAATACGTTGAAATTACTGGAAGACAAATATCCCAATCTCTATCATACCTTTATCCCCGACAGTGCACGCTACATCAGCCACAAGAAACTGGGAATAACAATGGGAATTAAAGCCAGCCGCCATGAATGGCTGGTATTTACCGAACCCGATTGCCGTCCGCAAAGCAATCAATGGCTGAAACAGATGGCACGTAATTTCACACCTGCCACCGAAATCGTTTTAGGCTACAGCAACTACGAAAAAGTACCGGGATGGTTTAATAAGAAAATCACTTTCGACACGTTGCTGAATTCTATGCGTTATCTGGGTATGGCTGTTTCCGGACATCCCTACATGGGCACAGGACGGAATATGGCTTATCGGAAAACACTGTACTACAAGCAGAAGGGATTTGCCTCCCACCTGAATCTGCAACGTGGAGAAGATGATTTGTTCATCAATGAAACAGCCCGTGCACACAATACACGAGTTGAAGCCAGCCCTGAAAGTCTGATGCGAATCGCCATGCCTAAATATAAAAGAATATGGTGTGAAGAGAAAATAAGCTATGCGGCTACCAGCCGGTTATTTCATGGAACCGCCCGTTATCTCATAGGATTTGAGACTTGCAGCAGATTCTTGTTCTATACAGCCATCATCGCCACTATAACCACCAGTATTCTTCTCCACCAATGGACTATTGCAGGCATTGCTGTTTTGCTATGGTCAGCACGCTTCACGATGCAACTGATTGTTTTCAGAAAAACCGCCAAAGTTTTTGGTGAACGGAAGTTCTGTGCACTACTCCCCTTATTCGATTTTCTGCAACCTGCATGGAATGGGGTATTCAAATTACAACGTAAATTCAGACGGAAAAATGAGTTTATGAGAAAATAAAAAGAGAATGAAACCAACTATACATTTCTTAATTTAATAATACGAATTATGATCAGATTAAATGTTTTTATCCAAGTAAACGAGAGTAACCGCAATGCTGTCTTAGAAACAGCAAAGGAATTGGTAGCGCAATCTTTAAACGACAAGGGTTGCATCGCTTATGATATCTTTGAGAGCGCGACACGGAAAGATGTCCTTATGATTTGCGAAACATGGAAAGATGCTGAGTCACTGGATGCACACGAAAAAGCTGCACATTTTATAACCTTGGTTCCTAAATTGCAAGAATTGGGCAAGATGAAATTAGAAAAATTTGAATTCTAAATCCGGCTATCCATCTTGATCCGACAAAAACAAATCAGGGCTTGTTTATACAAACCCTGATTTGTTTTTATCCGCCAAGAAAGGTTATGCAAGAAACACTTTTCCACCAATGTAATCACTGCCTGAAAAAACAGAAGAGTATCACATTATCCAGCATAACAAATTGAAACCTTTTATCGCTTTATATTCTCTAACACACCCCAAACAGCCCCTTTTTCATTGTTTTCACCCACCCATGCACATGCAATATTATTCGGTAAAACTATAAATGTAACAATTTAAAACCTTCGTTTTACAACGAAATATCACAAATATTGTTTGTTTTATATCATATTTTGCTTCAATAAGATTTAATATGTATATTATTTGCATATTAAAGACAATTATTCTACTTTTGCACCCGTTTTAAAAACAACAAAAAGTTTCAAATTGAAAGCATAAGTATGAAAATAATCTGGTCCATCCGTTCTTTCAACTTTACCAACATACCGTAAATGCGTTTGTCCAAAAGCGTGTTATAAGTAATATTGTAAAATCAGAAAAACAGTTGAATCTCATGTTTACTTTCATTTCTATAATGGCTGTCGGAGTCCTTATAGGCTATCCCTTACGCCACAAATCCCAAGTACGCAAGATCACTCCTCTCATCCATATCGTGGTCTGTCTGCTACTTTTCTTACTCGGTCTCTCTATTGGTCTTAACAGACTGATTATTGACAATCTTGGTTACTTCTGCGGCCAGGCAGCCGTCATCTCCTCATTAAGCATATTGGGCAGCATGATGGCCTCCCTTGCAGTATACCACATCTTTTTCAAAGGAAAGGGGGCAAGCGGTGAAAAGTAGTCTTGTAACTCTAGCCTTTTTCTTGTTTGGCTGCGTAGCCGGAGTCAGCTATGCGGTGGACTTCGACGTACACCAAACCTCTGTATATGTACTATATGTACTGATGCTGTTACTCGGCATTAATCTTGGAAGCAACCGCAACCTCAGGCAGTTTGTCTTATCCCTCAATTTCAGAACACTGCTTGTACCCCTTGCCACCGTAAGCGGCACTCTGCTGTTTTCCGCCATCGGAGGCTTTCTCTTGAGCCGCTGGAGTATTTTCGACTGCATGGCTGTCGGAAGCGGATTCTCCTATTATTCCGTTTCCTCCATCCTTATCACGCAGATCAAATCCCCCTCCATCGGTGTGCAGCTTGCTACCGAATTGGGGACCATCGCGCTACTATCCAATATTTTCCGGGAAATGACCGCCTTGATAGGAGCTCCCCTTTTCCGCAAATATTTCGGTTATCTGGCGCCTATCTCGGCGGCAGGCATCGGTTCTTCCGACATTTCCCTGGCAGCCATCGCACGCTGCTCCGGACCGGAAGCCGTACCCGTGGCCATCGTCCACGGCATACTGATAAACATAAGCATGCCTTTCTTCGTTTCTTTCTTCTGCAAACTGTAAGCTGAAGGAAGTGACATACTATACGTAACTTTACATTCTCTCTATAAAGAACCGGCCCTGTCACGAATTCGCAGCAGGGTTGGTTCTAACACATCCGCCCGGCTAAAGCATTTCTTCCTAACAATTAAGTCTTTTCTTTCTATCAACTACTACAGACTTTCACAACAGACTGTACAGTCCATTACATCAGACCGTACAGTCCACTATAATGGACTATACGATTCACTATAGGAGACTGTAGTACATTACCGCATAAAAAGACTTAATCATAAGGGAAAAAGACCTTAGCATTATAGGAAAAAAGGATTAATACCGGATATACGGAAAACGCAGAAAGAGAATCTTCTCATTCAAACCGAATAGATTTTGCCGGATGAATACGCGTCACCAGAAATGACGGCCCGACAAGCATCAGCACCGACACCAGCAAAGTACAGACATTCAGCAACAAATAAATCCAAATGTTGAATTCAACAGGAACACGATCTACATAATAAGTGGCAGGGTCCAGTTTGAAAAGATGAAATTGAGATTGAATAAAGCATAATGCCACCCCGATGATATTTCCCCATAGCATCCCCCTGCCTATCAAGAATACAGAAAAACTGAGGAATATCTTACGGATAGCAAAATTATCAGCTCCCAATGCTTTCAGCACCCCGATCATATTGGTACGCTCCAGAATGATAATCAGCAAACCGGATATCATGGTGAATCCGGCCACCCCCGTCATGAGAAACAAGATAACCCACACATTCATATCCAGCAAATCCAGCCATGCAAATATCTGAGGATTGACTTCCTCCACCGTCTGAGTATAGTAAGTACCTCCGTATGCATCCACCTGCGTATCCACCCGTGCACGGATTTCCTCCTTCACCGGCTCCAACCGGCTATACTCATTCACTTCCAGTTCCATACCACTCACCTGCCCTTTCTGCCAGCCATTCAAACGGTTCACCGTATATAAGTCGGTTATCAGAAACAAATCATCGTATGCGGAAAAATTGGTCTGATAGATGCCGGCGACAGTAAGACGACGTGCACGCACATTGTCCTCTATATAATAGGTATAGATTTTATCACCCAGTTTCAGATATAGTCTGTCGGCAATAGTGCGGGACACCAATACCTTATTGGTAGAGGCAGTATCCGAGAATACAGGAATCTCCCCTTCCTGCAAATGATTCTTTAAAAACCTCCAGTCGTATTCATGAGAAACACCTTTCAGTACCATTCCCTGAAAGCTGTCGTCTGTCATAATCATTCCCGGCTTGGTGGAATAGCGCTGCACGTGCTTCACTCCTTCCAGTGTTTTCAACAGATGGAGCAAACTGTCGTTGGCAACGATGGGAACCGTCTGATAAGATTGCTGGGAGTCGAAGTTCGTTATTACGATATCAGACCCCAAGCCTACCACCTTGTCGCGTACCTCATGTTTGAAACCGATCACCACCGCTACCGACACAATCATGACGGCCAGCCCGATGGCTATGCCCAGCATAGCAATGCGGACGGCAGGCTTGGACACCTCTTTTCCACCCTCATTGCTGCGATAGATGCGTCTGGCAATAAAGAGCTTCCAGTCCATATCAGTCTTCTACCCTTCCGGGATATGCTTCCAATGCCTTACGCAGTACGAACAGCGCACGGACCAGATCCTCTTTCTTCAACACGTAGGCAATACGCACCTCATTACGGCCTGCACCGGGAGTGGTATAGAATCCGGCAGCCGGAGCCATCATGACCGTCTCGCCTTCATAGTTGAATTCCGACAGACACCATGCACAGAACTTCTCGCTGTCGTCCACCGGCAATTTGGCAACCGTATAGAATGCACCCATCGGTATGGGCGAATAAACGCCCGGAATACGGTTCAGCCCGTCAATCAGGCACTTACGGCGCTCCACGTATTCGTCATACGTCTCGCGTGTGTACTCTTCGGGGGCATCCAATGAAGCCTCGGCAGCAATCTGACCGATCAAAGGAGGACTCAGACGTGCCTGGCAGAACTTCATGACGGCATTTCTCACTTCCTTATTCTTGGTAATCAACGCACCGATACGGATACCGCATTCGGAATAACGCTTGGACACCGAGTCTATCAGTACCACATTTTCTTCAATGCCTTCCAAGTGACAGGCAGAGATATAAGGAGAACCGGTATAGATAAACTCGCGGTACACTTCATCCGAGAACAGGTAAAGATCATACTTCTTCACCATGTCACGAATCTGGTTCATCTCGCGGCGGGTATACAAATAGCCGGTCGGATTATTCGGGTTACAGATCAGAATAGCTTTTGTGCGTTCGTTTATCAACTCCTCGAACTTCTCCACTTTCGGCAGGGAGAACCCTTCCTCGATGGTAGTCGTCACCGTGCGGATCACGGCTCCGGCCGAAATGGCAAACGCCATATAGTTGGCATAGGCAGGTTCCGGCACAATGATCTCATCTCCCGGATTCAAGCAACTCAGAAAAGCAAACAGCACCGCTTCCGAACCTCCGGTAGTGATGATGATATCATCGGCAGACAAGTTGATGTCATATTTCTTATAATAACCCACCAGTTTCTCGCGATAGCTGCGGTATCCCTGGCTGGGACTATATTCCAAAACGGTACGGTCAATATTACGAATCGCATCAAGGGCCGCTCGCGGAGTAGGCAGGTCGGGCTGACCGATATTCAGGTGATACACATGAATTCCTCTCTGTTTTGCAGCATCGGCCAGCGGTGCCAATTTGCGAATTGGCGATGCGGGCATCTCGTTTCCTCTGATGGATATTATTGGCATAATGTTATAAAAATTATTTAATCGAAGTGCAAAGATAGACTTTCGCAACCAACCGAGCAAACAATTAATTAAGAATTTAAATCTTTGTTATCTTAATGCGCATTTTTTAGGGTTATTAAAAAAAAACATGTAAGTTTGTTCCAGTAAAACAAAGCAAAATATCAAATGAATCTATACCTGATAACCTTCCAGTCCTCCTTGAACAGAATTGAATCTGTATATGATTGCCATAAAGATTTATTTGTGGAAATCGAGAAGTTTTTCACGCTTCATCTGGTACCATATACAGAGGCTGCAAGTATTCCGGCAGATGCCTACCGGATGGCTTTCATCGCTTCGGGCGGGGTAGAAAAAATGGTCACCCAACACTTCGAACTACTTCCCTATCCTATCCATCTGCTGACCGACGGACAACAGAACTCACTGGCTGCTTCCCTGGAAATAGCTACATGGATACGAAGCAAAGGAATGAAAGTACATATTATTCATGGCACTATCCCCAATATGGTGAAACAACTGATAGATCATCACAAGGCTTTCGCCGCCCAGCGCGAGGTAAGAGGAAAACGAATCGGAGTTGTGGGATATTCTTCTCCGTGGCTGGTGGCCAGCAATGTAGATTACCTGCTTGCCAAACGCCGCTGGGGAATAGAGTTCATTGATATCCCCATGGAGGAAGTGTATTGTCTGTTTTATCAGATAAAGGATGATGATATAGGATATGAGGCGTCCGTATTTGCCAACCGTGCCATTGCCTGCCGGGAAGGGACTCCGGAAGATTTGCTGAAAGCCATGCGTCTTTATCAGGCCGTGAAAATAATCTGCGAAAAGAAAAAGCTGGATGCGGTAACCCTTTCCTGCTTCTCGTTGATTGAGAAATTAGGAACTACCGGATGTCTGGCACTTGCCCTGCTGAATGATGAAGGCATCCCGGCCGGATGTGAAGGAGACTTGCAATCCATCTTTACTCTGCTCATCGCCAAGACACTGACCGGCCAAGCAGGATTCATGGCGAATCCGGCATTCATCAACGATGACCTGAACGAAATAGTGATGGCTCACTGTACGATTGCCACCAAAATGGTGGATCAGTTTATCATCCGGAATCATTTTGAAACAGAAACCGGAATAGCCATACAGGGTATTCTGCATCCGGGAGGCATCACGATGATAAAATGCGCGGGAGAGTGTCTGGACGAGTATTTCGTTTCCACAGGCCAACTGATAGAAAATACCAACTACATCAATGCCTGCCGCACCCAGGCAAGAATCAAACTGGACAAACCCGTAGACTATTTTATGCGTAATCCTTTGGGTAACCATCACATCATATTAATGGGCGATCATGAAAAAGTGATTCACGAATTCATGCAATTGAACAGCTGCAAACTAGTGGAATAAGGAAAGCATGAAGAAATTAAGTAAAATGGGAGACGAAGATTAAATAAATTGTATCTTTGTATCCAATTTAATATTCAATAAAACAATAAACTTTTATGATGCATACTTGGTTTGAATGTAAGATACGTTACGAAAAAGTCATGGAAAACGGCATGAACAAGAAAGTAACGGAACCCTATTTGGTTGACGCGCTGAGCTTTACTGAAGCAGAAGCCCGTATTATTGAAGAAATCACTCCGTATATCAGCGGTGAGTTCACTGTTTCGGATATCAAACGCGCCAACTACAGCGAACTGTTCCCCTCTGAAGAAGATGCAGCCGACCGCTGGTTTAAGTGCAAGCTGTTCTTCATCACGCTGGACGAAAAAAGCGGAGCAGAGAAAAAGACCTCCACTACCGTACTGGTACAAGCTTCCGACCTTCGCGACGCTGTAAAGAAACTGGACGAAGGAATGAAAGGTACAATGGCAGACTACGTGATTGCGTCCGTAGCCGAAACCGCCATCATGGATGTCTACCCATACGAAGCCGAACCGGATGTGAAACCTGAATTTCCGGATGCCGGAAAAACCGAATAAAGCCTGATAAAAAAATAGAAAGTATAACAGATAATGAGCATTCAAGCAAATTTAAAAGAAGTTCTTTCCGAACTGCCTGCGGGTGTCCGCCTGGTAGCCGTATCCAAATTCCATCCCAACGAGGCGTTGGAAGAAGCGTATGCTGCCGGCCAGCGTATTTTCGGTGAGAGCCACGTGCAGGAAATGACTCAGAAATATGAAACCCTGCCCAAAGACATTGAATGGCATTTCATCGGCCACCTGCAAACAAACAAAGTCAAATACATGGCCCCTTATGTAGCTATGATACATGCCATAGACTCGTATAAATTGTTGGTTGAAGTCAATAAACAAGCTTCCAAAGTCCATCGCGTCATCCCTTGTTTATTGCAGATACATATCGCCCAAGAGGAAACGAAGTTCGGTTTCTCTTTTGACGAATGCAGGAAAATGCTGGATACAGGCGGATGGAAGGATTTGAAAAATGTCCGCTTATCAGGAGTGATGGGTATGGCGACCAATGTGGATGACGACGAACAAATCAAAAGAGAATTTTGTTCCTTAAATACATTCTTCAAAGAAATAAAGCAGAACTATTTTTCTGATTCAGAATACTTTAAAGAAATTTCCATGGGTATGTCACACGATTATCCGCTGGCAGTGGAAGCCGGAAGTACACTAGTCAGGGTAGGAAGCAAAATCTTTGGAGAACGAAACTATTAAAACTACTATTTATATGACTCAATTAAAAACCACTTTTGCCGGGTTGTCACTGCGCAATCCTATAATCATCAGCAGTTCCAGCCTTACAAACAGCGCTGAAAAGAACAAGAAACTGGAGCTGGCAGGCGCCGGAGCCATTGTTTTGAAATCAGTTTTCGAAGAGCAGATCATGATGGAAGCACATCACATGGCTACTTATGGCTCTCCCGAAGGAGATGACTACTTGAGCACATATGTACGCTCTCATGCATTGAACGAATATATTTCATTGATTGAACAGACTAAAAAGCTTTGCACCATTCCTGTCATTGCCAGCATCAACTGCTTCAGCAACTCAGAATGGACAGACTTTGCCCGTACCGTGGAAGCAGCAGGAGCCGACGCACTGGAAATCAACATCCTTTCCTTGCAGACCGAAAAAGAATATCAATACGGTTCTTTCGAACAGCGTCATATCGATATCGTAAGCAGTATCAAGAAACAGATTTCCATCCCCGTCATTGTGAAACTGGGCAGCAATCTGACCAACCCCATCGCACTGATCAACCAACTTTATGCCAACGGAGCCAATGCTGTGGTATTGTTCAACCGATTCTACCAGCCGGATATCAATATCGACACCATGACATATTCTGCAGGCGATGTATTCAGTACTCCTGCCGACTTGTCCAACGGACTGCGCTGGACTGCTATCGCTTCGGCACAAGTTCCTCAGACAGACTATGCCATTTCGGGCGGTGTGCACGATGGAAAAGCGATAGTCAAAGCAATTCTGGCAGGCGCTTCCGCTGTAGAACTGTGCAGTGTCATCTACCAAAGAGGCAATCAGGTCATTGCAGATATGACAAATGAAATGACCCAATGGATGAACCGGCAAGGCTACAAGGACATCAGCGAATTCAAGAGTTCGATGAACGCACTGTCTACCGGAGCCAGCAATCCGTTTGAACGTACACAGTTCATGAAGTATTTCAGCAGCAAAGAATAAAAATCAGTGGTTAGTGATTAGTGGTTCATATCCATGCGACATCACAGCGCAGCTCATTAACCACTAACCACTAATCACTATTTTTCCTTCTGTTTAATTTGTATGCTCCAAAGAAAGTCTTATATTTGCACATTTGATTAAAGTTTGTGCAAAATATAAACAAAAGAGTATATACAATGGAGCAGAGTTTTATTGCCTTCCTGGAAGACAGTATAAAGAAAAACTGGGACTTGGATGCCCTTACAGATTATAAAGGTGCCACATTACAATATAAAGATGTAGCCCGCAAAATAGAAAAGCTACACATCATCTTCGAATTAAGCGGCATCAAGCAAGGAGACAAGATAGCTGTCTGTGGCCGCAACAGTTCTCATTGGGGAGTTACTTTCCTGGCTGCCGTTACATACGGGGCAGTGATTGTTCCCATTCTTCACGAATTCAAATCGGACAATATTCATAATATAGTCAATCACTCGGAAGCACGCCTGTTGATGGTGGGCGATATGGTATGGGAAAATCTGAATGAAAATGCCATGCCGTTGTTAGAAGGGGTTATCTTGATGAATGACTATACCCTGCTAGTTTCCCGCAGTTCCAAATTGGACTATGCACGCGATCATCTGAACGAACTGTTCGGAAAGAAATATCCGCGCAATTTCCGCCGGGAACATGTCAGCTACCGCCGGGATACACCGGAAGAACTGGCTGTGATCAACTATACTTCCGGCACGACCAGTTATTCCAAAGGAGTGATGATTCCTTACCGCGCATTGTGGTCGAATACCCAGTTCGCTTTTGATGTCTTGAAAATGAATCCGGGTGACAAGCTGGTTTCCATGCTCCCTATGGCACACATGTACGGACTGGCTTTCGAGTTCCTTTATGAATTCTGTGTGGGATGCCATATTTATTTCCTGACCCGTACCCCCAGTCCGAAAATCATCTTCCAAGCCTTTTCCGAAGTGAAACCCAATCTAGTAGTAGCCGTTCCATTGATTATCGAAAAAATCATCAAGAAGAATGTACTGCCCAAACTGGAAACCCCGGCTATGAAGATTTTACTGAAAGTTCCTATCATCAATGATAAAATCAAAGCCACAGTCCGCGAACAGATGATAAATGCCTTCGGAGGTAATTTCTATGAAATTATTGTAGGAGGTGCCGCCTTCAATCAAGAAATAGAGCAGTTCCTGAAAAGTATAGATTTCCCCTATACCGTGGGATATGGCATGACTGAGTGTGCTCCGATTATCTGTTATGAAGATTGGAAATATTTCAAGCCGGGTTCCTGCGGAAAGGCGGCTCCCCGTATGGAAGTCAAAATATTGAGCCCCGACCCTGAGAATATAGTAGGTGAGATAGTATGCAAAGGACCTAATGTAATGTTAGGCTATTACAAGAATCCCGAAGCTACCGCCGAGGTGATAGACAAGGACGGCTGGTTGCATACCGGCGACCTGGGTGTTATGGATGCGGAAGGCAACGTTACCATCAAGGGACGCAGCAAAAACATGCTGTTGGGTCCATCGGGACAGAATATTTATCCGGAAGAGATTGAAGATAAATTGAATAACATGCCGTTCGTTTCAGAAAGCATTATCATACAGCAGGCAGACAGCAAACTGGCGGCTTTGGTTTATCCCGATTTCGACGATGCCTTTGCTCATGGGCTGGATAATGACGCGATAGCACAGGCTATGGAAGAGAACCGTATCAACTTGAATACAGAACTTCCTGCATATTCACAAATAGCCCGTGTAAAAATCTATCCGGAAGAATTCGAGAAAACTCCTAAAAAGAGTATCAAACGTTTCTTATAT
>DXLM01000082.1 GCA_019414725.1 Bacteroides sp. | reverse complement strand
CACACCAAATTAGTATTTTACCATTCCTGAAGTAGACATCCGTTTTATTCTTCCATACACATATATAAATGCGGGAATCAGAAAAATAACTGCAAATATCCATGCCGTAGGGTCACCAAAACAAACAGCTAAATAGCCCAATATTGGTACTACATAAAGACTGACCATTATACGGGCAATCATTTCGGATACCCCCGACAACATAGCCAAATTGGTAAAGCCCACCCCCTGAATGGAATAACGCAAGATACAAAGTAAGCCCAAAACCGGAAAGAAAGAAACGGAAATATGCAAAAACAATTCCGTATCTTTCAATATCTCCCATTCTGCTGGGTCAACAAATAACAAGGCAAAAGTACGTGCTCCCAACATCAAGACTACAAACATAAAACCACAATAAATAACCATCATTAACACACTCGCCTTGATTCCCAGCCAGATACGCTTCGGTTTTCCCGCACCGTAATTCTGTCCACTATAAGTAGCCATAGCTATACCCAGACTCTCAAGCGGACACATACAAAACATCTTAATACGCATAGCAGCCGTAAAAGCAGCCACACAAGCAGTACCCAATGCATTATTCGCACTTTGCAACATAATACTGCCAATAGCAGTAATAGAGAACTGTAATCCCATCGGCACACCGATATACAGTAAAGTCTTTGCCAACGCTCCTCGAAATTTATGCTCTGTCGGAGTTCCCTTCAGAATCTCAAAATGACGCATCATATACAAATAACACAATACAGCCGAAACCCCTTGTGAGAATACCGTAGCCACAGCTGCTCCCGCCACTCCCCAATCAAGTATCAAAATACAAAAGAGATCAAGCAAAATATTCAATATCGTAGAAAAAAGCAAAAACCAAAACGGAGTTTTGCTATCACCCAATGCACGAATAATACTTGAAAGCAAATTATAGAAAAAGGTACAGGGCACCCCGATAAAAGTAATCAGCAAATAAAGATAAGCATCCTCAAGAATATTCTCCGGAGTCTGCATCATCTGAAGAATATCCGAACAAAACATACTAGTTACAATAGCAATTACTACAGACATCACCGCTGCCAATTGTAAACTAACTGCCACAAAACGCCGCATCATACCATAATCCCTTGCTCCAAACTTCTGTGCGACAGGAATACCGAAGCCACCACAACAGCCATTGCAAAAGCCTAATATCAAAAACACCACCGAAGTGCTAGCTCCTACAGAAGCCAAAGCATTAATTCCAAGAAACTTACCCACAATAGCAGCATCCATCAACGAATAAGTCTGCTGAAGTAAATTACCCAGCAATAAAGGAAAAGCAAAATTCAATATCAAAGGGAACGGACGTCCCGAAGTCATCTCTCTCGAAGTTGCCATAACATGAATGTATTGTAAATCCGAGCACAAATATATATCATCCTTTGTAAAAATACATATTTCTAGAACTTCATTTCAATGAATACCCATTAATTAAATGATACATATCAATTTTTCCCGGAGAACTATCGTCTTTCCCAAAATCCTGAATAAAAAAGCAACAACACAGCAAACAACTCCAAACGTCCTATCAACATCAGGAACGACAATATCCATTTAGCAGCATCAGGCAACGCCGCCCATGAAAAAGCAGGACCGAATGCTCCTAATCCCGGTCCCACATTGCCTAAGCTAGAAATTACTGTACTCATCGCTTCAATTATCCCCACCCCGAAAAACATCAGCAGTATCCATCCGGCCAAAATACAGAACAAATAAAATACAAAGAATGTATTCACTGAAGCAATGATGGAAGGCGATATAACCTGACGGTTCACACGAACAGGCAATACAGCCCTAGGATGCAGCATCCGTTTGAATTCATTTTTGATATTACGCGCCAGAATCATAAGGCGCATATTTTTGATTCCCCCACTAGTAGACCCCGTACATCCACCTGACAACATAGCAAAAATAAGAAGCATCCATGTAAAAGATGGCCACAAGTTATAATCATCCGTTGCAAAGCCGCATGACGTATGCGCCGTAGCCACTTGAAACAGAGCCCTGCGGAATGCCTCTTCCCAATCATAATGATTCTGAAAAACTAAGGCAAACGTAATAACAAGTGTCAGAATACTCACTGATTTCATAAACCAACGGAATTCATCATCCTGAAATAAACGCTTGCCTTTCCCTTTCAGACACATAAAATAGAGAGAGAAATTAATACCCGAAAGGATCATAAATATCGCTATTACATATTCTATAAACGGAGAGTTCCAATAAGCTACACTAGCTTGTTTGGTAGAATAACCACCTGTAGCCGTTGTAGAGAATGAATGACATACCGCATCAAAAAAACTCATTCCTCCTATCATCAGCAGCACAGTTTCTGCAATTGTAAGAATAGCATATATCATCCACAGCCACTTAGCCATCACATCAATCCGGGGATGTGTTTTGTCATGCGTCACTCCGATAGCCTCAGCTGAAAAAAGTTGTATAGTTCCTCCCCCGAAAATAGGAAGCACAGCAATAGTAAAAAAGACAATACCCAAGCCACCTATCCATTGTGTCAAGCTACGCCAAAATAACAGACCATGTGAAAGAGATTCTATATTATCCAATATAGTAGCTCCTGTAGTAGTAAAACCCGACATGGTTTCAAAAAAGGCATCCGTCACCGAAGGGATTCCTCCACTAAAATAAAAAGGCAACATTCCAAACAACGTAAACAAAAACCAAGTAAAAGTTACAATACAGTACCCATCTCGTCGTGTCAGCCGATTCTCAGCACCTCTACTACAAATTAGCAAAACTCCACCGACCAATGTATTCAAAAGAATGGTATATAGAAAATATTGATAATCTTGCTCACCGTAACATAAGGAAACAGCCGCACAAAGCAGGAACATAGCAGATTCAATAAAAAGTAATACCCCCAATACACGGAATATCATTTTTTTATTTATCAAGCTATTATTCCGGCTTCCACCTTTATATAATTTATCTGGATTATAAAATTCTCCCATCTTTTTATACTTTTTATATTTGACAAGTATATAGCGAATACTATGCCAAAATGAAAAACAACATTATAAACTATTGATAAACAAACAGATATTATATGAAGTCATAAATAAGGGAAACACTACCCTTTTCAAAATGAAAGGGAGCGTATTTCAAAACAACAAGGTTGCAGATATGACGATCTCAAGCAAAATTTAAATTACATACATATCTGCTAACACTACAACATCGTCCTCATCATAATGAATAATGAATAAATATTTTAAAATTACCCACTATTTTACTATTTTTGCATCCAAATCGATAATCCTCTACTAAATTTAATTCGCCTACTGTGGAATTATTCTACAGCTGTTGCCTGTTTTCCACACTTTCCCTATCAACAAAAGGCAGTAATAAAACACTGATTATGAAAAGGAAAGGCTATTTACAGTAGTTTGGCACGCTGCTTGTATTCCTACTGACGGCATCTTAAACAATAACAAAACTAAAGTATGAAACTATTTTTTACACACAAAGAAATTGCGCTAAAAAAGAAAAGAACAGCGCTTGTAGTAATAGGTATTGGACTAGTTATCGGGATTTACCTGATTGTTTCCCATCGACCGGCAAAGATGCCGGAACTTCCAGTAGTTGCCATAGCACCGGCAACGCAAGACGATGTGGAAATATATGGTGAATATGTAGGACGCGTACGTGCACAGCAATTCGTTGAAGTACGTGCCCGAGTAGAGGGATATTTAGAACAAATGCTTTTCGCAGAAGGTACATATGTCACTAAGAATCAAGTGCTGTTTGTTATCAATCAAGATCAATATCGAGCCAAAGCTGACAAAGCGCGTGCCCAATTGAAAAAAGATGAAGCACAGGCACAAAAAGCAAAACGCGATTTAGAACGTATCCGTCCGCTATATGAACAAAATGCTGCCAGCCAGTTGGACTTGGACAATGCTACTGCTGCATATGAAACAGCAGAAGCCTCGGTAGCTATGAGTAGTGCCGACCTTGATCAAGCAGAATTGGAACTAGGTTATACGATAGTTCGTTCTCCGTTAGCAGGACATATCAGTGAACGTCACGTGGATTTAGGGACATTGGTAGGTCCAAGTGGCAAATCACTGCTTGCCACCGTAGTAAAAAGTGATACTGTATTAGTGGATTTCAGCATGACAGCTCTAGACTATCTGAAAAGCAAAGAACGTAATGTGAACTTAGGTCAAAAAGACTCTACCCGCTCTTGGCAACCCAATGTTTCCATTACTCTAGCAGACAATACTATTTATCCATACAAAGGACTGGTAGACTTTGCCGAACCGCAAGTTGATCCACGCACAGGTACATTCTCCGTACGTGCCGAAATGCCGAATCCAGAACGGATATTACTTCCTGGACAGTTCACCAAAGTAAAACTATTATTGGATGTCAGAGAAAAAGCTACGGTAGTTCCGTTAAAGTCCGTTATCATAGAAAAAGGCGGTGCCTATATTTATGTAATGCGCAAAGATTCTACAGTAGAGAGACGTTTCATTGAATTAGGACCTGAATTCCAGAATCAAGTAGTGGTGGAAAGAGGCTTGGCTCCCGGAGAAGACATTGTTATAGAAGGATACCACAAGCTGAATCCAGGCATGAAAGTAAAAGTAAGTCCTGCTGTAGAAGACAAAAAAACGGAGGAAAAAGATACGATCGGATAATTTCACTCCCGAATACGAATTCCCCTATGGAGGAAAATTTACGCATTCAAAAAAACAATAGACATTATGAAAGTTAGTTTCTTTATAGACAGACCGGTATTTTCAGCTGTCATCTCCATATTAATAGTCATTGTCGGTATCATCGGTCTCACGATGCTACCCATTGACCAATATCCGCAGATTACCCCGCCGGTAGTGAAAATCAGCGCATCCTATCCGGGTGCCAGTGCCCTGACAGTATCACAAGCAGTAGCCACTCCTATAGAACAGGAATTGAACGGTACTCCAGGAATGCTTTACATGGAATCAAACAGTTCCAATTCGGGAGGTTTTTCAGCCACCGTCACTTTTGATATCTCGGCAGATCCCGATCTGGCGGCAGTAGAAATACAGAACCGTATCAAGTTAGCAGAATCACGTCTTCCAGCAGAAGTTATACAAAATGGTATTTCGGTAGAGAAACAGGCTGCCAGTCAATTGCTGACCCTATGCCTTACCTCTACCGACCCGAAATTCGATGAAATATACCTTAGCAACTTTGCTACTCTGAATGTACTGGACCTAATCCGCCGTATCCCTGGCGTAGGACGTGTTTCAAACATCGGAAGCCGATATTACGCCATGCAAATTTGGGTACAGCCCGACAAACTGGCCAATTTCGGTCTGACCGTAGCCGATCTGCAGAATGCACTGAAAGACCAAAATCGGGAATCAGCAGCCGGTGTACTGGGACAACAACCCGTACAAGGATTAGACGTAACCATTCCCATCACTACTCAGGGACGTCTATCTACTGTAAGCCAGTTTGAGGAAATCGTAGTCCGTGCCAATGCCGATGGTTCCATCATCCGTTTACGTGATGTGGCCCGCATCTCACTCGAAGCACAATCATACAATACCGAGAGTGCCATTAACAAAGAAAATGCAGCGGTATTGGCCATCTATATGTTACCGGGAGCCAACGCTATGGAAGTAGCAAAAAGCGTGAAAGAAGCTATGGAGGAAATCAGCAAGAATTTCCCCGAAGGAATGAGTTACGAGATACCTTTCGATATGACCACATATATTTCGGAATCTATTCATGAAGTGTACAAAACACTGTTTGAAGCCCTGATACTGGTTATTATCGTAGTATACCTTTCACTCCAAAGCTGGCGTGCAACAGTTATCCCACTAGTTGCCGTACCTATCTCACTGATTGGAACTTTCGGATTCATGTTGATTTTCGGATTCTCGCTTAATATCCTGACCCTGTTGGGGTTGGTACTTGCCATCGGTATTGTGGTGGACGATGCTATCGTGGTAGTAGAGAATGTGGAGCGTATCATGGAAGAGGAGAAACTATCTCCCTACCAAGCTACCAAGAAAGCTATGGAAGGACTTACAGGAGCCATTATCGCCACTTCTTTGGTACTGGCAGCAGTATTTGTTCCCGTAAGTTTTCTAGGTGGAATTACCGGACAACTTTATCGCCAGTTTACGGTAACCATCGTAGTATCCGTATTGCTGTCTACGGTAGTAGCTTTGACATTGAGTCCAGTCATGTGTTCGCTTATCCTGAAACCGGAAGATCCGAACAAGAAAAAGAATATCGTATTCCGCCGTATCAATGAGTGGCTGGCTATCGGCAATCATAAATATGTAGGGCTTATCAAACACATTGTGAAACACCCGCGTCGGGTACTGAGCACATTCGGCATGGTATTGATCGCCATCCTGTTAATCCATCGCATTATTCCCACCAGCTTCCTCCCCATCGAAGACCAAGGGTATTTTAAAATAGAGTTGGAGCTACCCGAAGGTGCAACGTTGGAACGTACACGTATCGTAACAGAACGTGCTGTGGAATACCTGATGAAAAATCCGGCAGTGGAATATGTGCAAAGCGTGGCGGGAAGCAGTCCGCGTGTAGGAACCAGTCAGGCACGAAGTGAACTGACTGTCATCTTAAAACCTTGGGAGGAACGTGACTCGCAAACTATTGACAATATTATGGCACAGGTAAAAAAAGACATGTCACAATACCCCGAATGCAAGGTATATCTTTCCACCCCTCCCGTTATTCCGGGATTAGGCAGTTCGGGCGGGTTCGAAATGCAATTGGAAGCACGTGGAGATGCCACTTTCGAAAATTTGGTACAAGCTACGGATACATTGATGTATTATGCATCAAAACGTAAGGAATTATCAGGTTTATCTTCGGCTTTACAAGCGGATATCCCCCAACTTTATTTTGATGTAGACCGTGACAAAGTAAAATTCTCAGGAGTACCTTTAGCCGATGTATTCTCGACTATGAAAGCTTATACAGGTTCGGTATATGTAAACGATTTCAATATGTTTAACCGCATCTACCGTGTATATATTCAAGCAGAAGCACCCTACCGGGAACATAAGGAGAATATCAACCTGTTTTTTGTACGGGGTACAGACAATGCCATGATACCGCTCACCTCGCTGGGTACCACTTCGTATACCACTGGTCCGGGCAGCATCAAACGTTTTAATATGTTCAACAGTTCTGTGATTCTCGGTGAGGCCGCAGACGGTTACAGTTCAGGACAGGCTATGGAAATTATCGAACAAATAGCCCGCGAACACCTACCGGAAAATATCGGTGTAGAATGGAGCGGACTATCCTTCCAGGAAAAACAGGCAGGTGGACAGACCGGCATGGTGCTGGCATTAGTGTTCATGTTCGTATTTTTGTTCCTTGCTGCCTTATACGAAAGCTGGATGGTACCGGTTGCAGTATTACTCTCTTTGCCTGTAGCCGCATTAGGTGCTTATCTAGGTGTATGGGGCTGTGGACTGGAGAATGATGTCTATTTCCAGATCGGATTGGTGATGCTGGTAGGACTAGCCGCCAAAAATGCAATTCTTATTGTAGAGTTTGCCAAAGAACAAGTAGACAAAGGAGTAGATGTAGTACAAGCTGCACTTCATGCTTCACAGCTCCGTTTCCGACCTATTTTGATGACTTCATTGGCATTCATCTTAGGTATGTTACCTATGGTCATTGCCAGCGGGCCAGGTTCAGCCAGCCGTCAGGCTATTGGTACAGGTGTATTCTTCGGAATGATCTTTGCTGTAACTGTGGGAATTTTGTTAGTACCTTTCTTCTTTGTACTGATATACAAGATGAAAGCGAAGATGAAACAAAAATAAGGATATAAAAAGATGAAAGAAATGATGAAACATACATTATTATATATAGCCGTATCAGGAATGACTTTGCTGACTTCTTGCCAATTAGGTAAGCACTACACACGTCCCGACTTACATCTTCCCCAACAATTAGATACATTACGACAACAGGATACATTATCTATAGCCGATATGCAATGGTGGGAAATCTATACGGACACAACCTTGCAAAGCCTGATAGAAAAGACGTTGGATAACAACAAAGACATGAAAATAGCTGCGGCACGTGTAAAAGAACTTGCCGCAATGAAGCGCATAGACTTTGCCAACCTTTTCCCCCAACTGAACGGAAGCGCTTATGCCCAAAAAGAAGGAAGTAATTATGGTGGTGACAACTATAAAAATGACCCCGAACTGGGTGGTAAACTTACCGTGACTTGGGAATTAGACTTATGGGGTAACCTGCGTTGGGCAAAAGACAAAAGCATAGCACAATTTCTGGGAAGCATCGAGGCGCAACGTGCCTTGAAAATGAGTATTGTGTCCGAAGTGGCACAAGCCTATTTTGAATTGGTCGCATTAGACAATGAGCTGAACATCGTTCGTCAAACACTCTATGCCCGTAAAGAAGGAGTACGCCTGGCAAAGCTTCGTTTTGAAGGAGGACTGACTTCAGAAACTTCTTATCAACAGGCACAAGTGGAGTATGCACGTACCGCAACCTTAGTTCCTGAACTGGAAAGGAAAATTTCATTGAAAGAAAATGATATCGCATTCCTGGCAGGCGAATACCCGCACCGCATACAGCGTTCCATTCTGCCCGAAGAGGTAAAACTACCTGAAACATTACCAGTAGGTCTACCCTCCACTCTGTTGGAACGTCGTCCCGATGTACGCGAAGCAGAACAGAAATTAATAGCAGCCAATGCCAGTGTAGGTATTGCCTATACCAATATGTTCCCACGACTCAGCCTCACAGCACAATATGGCGTAGAAAGTGAAGAATTCTCTGATTTCTTTAAATCACCCATTCATTATATCAGTGGCAATCTTCTAACTCCTCTCTTCGCCATGGGAAAATACAGAGCAACCCTAAAGGCTAAGAAAGCCGCATACGAACAGGAATGCTACAGCTATGAAAAATCAGTGCTGACTGCATTCAAAGAGGCCCGCAATGCCATTGTGGACTTCAATAAGATAAAAGATATCTACGAATCGCGTCTGCAACTGGAACGTTCCTCTAAAGCAACAATGGAACTGGCCCAATTGCAATACATCAATGGAGTAATAGGCTATTTGGATGTATTGGATGCACAACGTAGCTATTTCGATGCACAAATAGGATTAAGTAATGCAATAAGAGACAAACAAATTACATTAGTAAAATTGTATAAAGCATTAGGGGGTGGATGGTAACCATCCCCTCTTAATTTGATTTTCCTTTATCCGGAAAATCAAATTAAGATATATGCCTGATAAGACGTATTGTTCTCTACCGGTGTAAGTGACAAATAACCCGACTTCACTTTTCCATTTTCCAGATATAAAGGATGCTTTTCTTGAAGCGCAAGATGAGAATGCCATGCCTCACCGGGCTTTGCATAATATTCTATAACATACCGTCCCTGCCCGCCATCACACACATAGTTATCATATATCAAACGTGCTACCACTCCCATATTCATACGAAGATTTATTTCCACACACGGATGAATGGCATACCCGCCGTTTTGGGTACGGCATATCATCATATCCACCCCCAGATAGCCTTCGTAACTCCCTTTGATCACTTCCGCCAATTCCACCTGTAACGCCCTCCCAACCTGATGTAAGATTTCCGCAGAAACATATGTGGATATCCTCGCTTCAATAACCCGATCCGCAGCCAACAAGTTTTCTTTATAAACACCTCTCTTGTCTGTTTCGAATAAAGAATACCCTATAAAATGTACCTGTCCCCACTCGTCTGCAAAAAACTCCATGGCAAAATCCAAAAGCTTATCATAAAAAGGTTCTCCTATCACCTCATGCTGAGTGGTAAGTATGTGTCGAATCCACCCTTCCAGAGGGATGGTAAAACTACCTGAAACATATTGTATCCCTCTCCCACTACCAGACCATGGAGCTTTTAACAAAGCACGAGGATGAGACAACACAAAAGCCTTCACTTCCTCTGTTGATGACAATACAAAAGCCTCCCCCAATGTGGGAATATTCCCACCTATATGCCTACAAAGGCGTCGTAACACTTTTACAGCCGTCTGACGTCCGGATATTTGACGGATACGCTTCATACGCTCTACTGAAGGATATGCTGTATCAGGAAATCCAGCTTCCTGCAAACGACGCACCAAAGACGGATTCCATCCCCAAGGAATCACTTTATTATAAATGGGGAGGAATTCTGAAGTCCAATTGACCGAAGGCGGCAAAAAAGATTGTCTTTCCATTGTTTTCATACGCAGAGCAGAATCCAGCCACACAGTTCCTCCCTGTTCTGCATACCATGCAGGCAACACGGACAGCTCGGCCGCCATTCGCCGGGCACTGGCAGGTGCCATATAATAAGGATCACCACAAGCCAATGCCATATCATTTTCCGGATTGAATAAATAAAGCGCTTCCATTTCCGGACACAAAGATAAATGTTTTAGAGTACAAACCATTTCTCTTGTTCGTCTTTTAGTTGAAAAAAAATAATATTTTGCTATCTCCAGTTTGCAATTTGAATTAGTATTGCTATATTTGCAACCGATAAAAAAGCAACCATGGAAACCTTTTACAGAACACACAGTTATCTGGTGGAACATACAAATGCTCCTGTTCGCCGGGACTTGATGGACGAAATAGACTGGAACGACAGACTGATCGGCATCAAGGGTACTCGTGGCGTAGGAAAAACGACTTTCCTCCTGCAATATGCAAAAGAAAAGTTCGGAACGGATCACTCATGTCTGTTCATCAACATGAATAACTTTTACTTCTCTAAATATACGTTAGTGGAGTTTGCCGCAGAATTCGTAAAACGAGGAGGAAAAGTTTTGTTGATAGACCAAGTGTTCAAGTATCCCGAATGGAGCCACGACCTGCGTGCTTGCTATGAAATGTTTCCTACTCTGAAGATTATATTCACCGGATCATCCGTGATGCGACTGAAAGAAGAAAATCCAGAACTGAGCGGCATTGTCAAGGTATACTACCTGAGAGGTTTCTCATTCCGCGAATACCTGAATCTGCAAAGCGGTAATTGTTTCCGTGCCTATACCTTACAAGAAATTTTGGAGAATCACGAACAGATAGCGAAAACCATCCTGCGCAACGTGAAGCCGTTGGATTATTTTCAAGACTATCTGCATCACGGTTTCTACCCATTCTTTCTGGAAAAACGTAACTTTTCGGAGAATCTGCTAAAAACCATGAATATGATGATAGAAGTAGATATACTTCTTATCAAACAAATTGAGCTGAAATATCTTTCAAAGATAAAAAAATTACTATATTTGCTAGCTGTGGACGGACCCGTTGCTCCGAACGTCAGCCAGCTGGCCACGGAGATTCAAACTTCACGTGCCACGGTGATGAATTACATTAAGTATCTGGCAGATGCGCGTCTTATCAATATGGTTTATCCCAAGGGAGAGGAATTTCCCAAGAAACCTTCCAAACTGATGATGCACAACACCAACCTGATGTACTCCATTTATCCGGTAAAGGTCGAAGAACAGGATGTTCTGGATACATTTTTCATGAATACCCTGTATAAGGACCATAAACTATATAAAGGCGATAAAGGCACTTCATTTATGGTAGACAACGGACTGCATTTCCGTATTTGCGCAGAAGGGTGCAAGTTCAAAAATAATCCAAACGTGTATTATGCCCTACACAAATTGGAATTAGGACACGGAAATATGATCCCATTATGGCTTTTCGGCTTTTTATATTAAGAGATAGAGAATAAATTTTATTACCTAATAATTAGTAATTGTATGACTAAACAAAAAAAATTCATCACTTGTGATGGTAACCAGGCAGCAGCACATATCTCGTATATGTTCTCTGAAGTAGCTGCTATCTATCCCATCACTCCGTCGTCTACTATGGCTGAATACGTAGACGAATGGGCTGCCGCAGGTCGTAAAAACATCTTCGGCGAAACAGTTTTGGTACA
>DXLM01000081.1 GCA_019414725.1 Bacteroides sp. | reverse complement strand
TCATAAGAATGGCAGAGAGTTATATAATTAACTCCCATCTGTTTGTATTTTTTTATATTCTTTAGGTCCTTGCCGATGGCGTAACCATTCTCGATCCCTATAAAGAAAGCTTTTTTACCTTCACGCTTCAGGCGTATCAAGTCTTCTTCCGTAAGGGCGATGCCACAAAAATCTTTGTATTGCTCTACTTCGTCATAAATGGATTGAATTAATCGGGTGGTGCTTTCTACGGCTTTTTGTGAAGATGCGTCATCCCGTTTCCCCTGCCATATAAATGCGGCTAGGAACTGTGCGTCCAATTTGCCTTCCTCCATTTTGGGGATGCTGACCATGTTGTCTTTTCTCAAGCCTACGCTGTAACCGTTTTTAAACCAAAGAGGAGTATCTGTATGAGTGTCAATGGATAGAATGCGGCTATGAATTTTTTTAGCTAGGTTGAATGTATCAGCCTTGTTCACCAGGAATTTAAATAATTTATGCATGGTGGTATCTCCGGCAGCTGTAAATATTTCCGGATGAAATTGTACACCTATCATTTGTCGTATGGGATAAGCTTCTATAGCTTCCGCTATACTGTCGGGTGCCCAAGCCGTGATTTTGAATCCCGGTGCCAATTTCCGGATAGCCTGATGATGGAATGTATTGACTTGCAGCACTTCTTGTCCTGTAATTTCTGCCAACTTGCTTTCCTTTATGATGGATATCGGATGGGTGGGGGTAGTGCCGGATTCTTTTTGGCGATGGTTGACACTTGAAGGATGTTGCGTGGGCAGATCTTGATATAAAGTTCCACCGAAAGCTACATTCATTAATTGTAGCCCCCTGCAAATTCCTAATATGGGAATATTCCGATCTGCGGCCATTTTCAGCACCATCAAGTCGAAGGTATCCCGGGCGGGGCTTACTTCTTCCAGTTTTTCATAAGGAAGGTCGCCATAATACATTGGTTGGATGTCTTCTCCACCTGTAAAGACAATTCCGTCCAGCTGGGATACAATTTGACGCAGTATTTCTACATTATCCGTTACAGGTATCATGTAAGGAATTCCTCCAGAGAGAATGACTGACTGTACATATGCCGTGTTTACGGCTGTCCGTTTCGGACTTATATCTGTGGAAATTCCAATCAGGGGAAACCTTTTTATTCCGGGAATCAATTCGGAATCCACTTTTTGATTCAACCGGACGAGTGCTTCGGACAAAGGATCCTTTTGACTTTTTTGTGCTTGTACATGGCAACATCCCAAAGCTAACAGTAATACTAAGAGGCATTTGTTTTTCATATGAATATAGATTTTGTCTTGCAGGCAAATGTATAAACTATGTTTTTATTGAAAAAATAAAATGCCATAAAAATAGAGTAGGAGGTACTTATTCCAAGCACCTCCCACCTTTATATTAATTTACTTCATATCTTCCACAGCAGCCTGCGCCGCAGCCAAAATAAGATACTTTTCAATGAGTTATATAATACTTCTCAACAATATTCGTTTATTCAATTTCTTCGTATCTGTCTATTATGATTAATGTTTTCGTCCATTTATCGAAGAACTCGCCGCTACCAGTCTTGATATATTACCCATTTAAGGCAAATAGATAAGCCACAATCAACACAAATACGAAAAACGATACTTTTATCATCTTAAAGGTTTGAACGCTTTAAAACGGATTATTTACGTTCGTTCACCTGTTTTGATTTAATCAATTCATTGTAGATTGTATGGGCAAACTCCCCTGTGAAATATTCTGCCCAATTCTGATAAGTTAGGCAAATACCGGTTCGAGGGTCTTCATAATCCATGGTTTCCCATATATCTTCCAATTCTGCATAAACCTCATTGGGATTATTCCCAAGAGTGTCCACCACTTCTTCGGAATAACAGTTTACCAATGTATCTATCCAATCTCCACAATTATCACAACCATCTTTGTAGATAGCATTGAATGCGGCTTTTTTCAATTCATCCATAAAAGGCTCTGTTTTACAATATGGGTACTCTCCGTTCATTGCTTTTCTAATGTGCCGATATTTTTATGTTCAGGAGATAATTCTGTTAACCTACATTCGTTACCATCAAGCGCGGCTTCAAACATATAATCACTATTTGACAAAGTTATGCTTCTACCATTGCTTTTGCAGGAGAATACTCCCTTGTAATTTTCTGTCTCTGTATCTTGTTTGGAATATTTTTCTCCAATTGGTTCAGTACGTATTAGTGTAAATTTTTGAAGTTTACAATATGGATATCCGTTGACCGTAATAGCATTTTCTGATACTTCAATCACTCCGTAAGTTCCCTGCTTAAAAACATATTTATATACATAAGTTGCCTCAAACATTTTATCTGTTCTTTTTTCTGTTTTTATATACAGATCAGCTTCGGATTCTTGCATGATTAAGTCGTAAGTAGTTTCTGTCTTCACAGTGTAATCACCAGCTTCTATAGGCTCTCCTTTTCCTACTTCCACTTTTTCAAACTCAACATTATGCAATATGACATCAGAAAAAGAATCTTCCGGAGTAATAGCATCTATAGCCTCCATACTCAAAAATACACCCGAATAGCGTTCAGCGCCTTTCTCGTCATCTTCACTGCAAGCACATAACAGTAAAGAAGTAATAAGACATATTATTCCAACTATATATCTCATTTTTTTCCCTCTACTAACTTTTCATAAACCTTAATCAACCTCTCCTTTTCAGCCAACAATTCTTCCAAATGCTTCACTCGTTCTACAAGAATAGCATCTGTGCCTACAGACACGTTGCCCATCATCGAAGCAGGACTAAAATCGCCGTTTGTTTCAACTGTATTATTTGATAGTCTTGATACTTCATCATCAAAAAAAATTCGTATGTCAGCTTTTAATAGAAAAGCAATCTTCTCTAAGTCTGCCGCTTGAATCTTATTGTTTCTAATGCATCTATGTAGATTTTGTTCGCTCATTCCAACATCAGCAGCAAGTTTCTTTAATCCACCACCTCTGTTTTCGCTCAATTTTCTAACAATTTCTAAATTCATGATTTACAGGAACTTGAATTAGTCGACTAATATTTAATTTCGCATACACTAAATTTTATGACGAAAATATTTGTTCGCCATGAATAAATATATTAGTTTTGCACTATAAAGTTAAACAATAACCCATAAAAAACAAATAAAATGGCAGAAAATCAAGTAAAAGTACGTCCAACTTTAACGGATTTGGAAGTAGGTAAAACGGTTACTTTCCCCATTGAAAAGACTAAGAGCGTCCGTGCTCAGGCTTCCGATCTCGGACTTATCCTGAATCGTAAGTACCAGACAGAAACGGACCGAGAAAAGCGTATCATAACAGTAATCAGAATATCGTAATTTGTAATCATCATGAACAAATTTGTAAATATTTCACAACTGATACTATCCTGCATCATGCTTTTTGCGGTGGTTGTCAGCATTGTGGCACATATCATACTTGGAAACATCGCATCGTTCGTTGGCTATCTTGTATCAGCTGTATTCATCTTTCTCACATGGAAACTGGTACGTATATCATGGATGGAGTTTCAAAATGAAAACAAATAACCTCTTAACTTACAATATCATGTCTATCAATTTCAAAAAATTAAATTCTCAAATCAAGCCTCTTAAACCGGAAGCAAGACACGTGGGCTACATCTTTATTGCTACAGACAAGCAAAAGAGAGAAAGTCTGGTTGACTCTATTGCCAAGCCCGGTTCTAAACGTTCCCTAATAAAAGTGCTTACATATTTCATTAAAACCGATGAAAATTATCGTGCAGAGTATTCACTTTAATCCGTAATCCTATGCTCACTATTGATTTTCCCGATAAATCCGTTACTTATGACACTTTCGTCCGCGATGTAGCGTCCTCTGTAGTCCGTATGCTTGCCGATACACACAATGATCCCGAAATGGTCAGCCAGCGAAAAGCATACGCTATGTTTGGGCGTGGCAATGTGGATAGATGGCGCAAGCAGGGTAAAATAACCCCCTGCAAGCGTCCGGGCAAAGTTGAATACCGCACAATCGAACTGCGTACACTACAAAGGTTACAACAAGACTATTTCAAATGATAAGGGAGGATAGCTCAGCGGATAGAGCGGCGGTACGTACCCAAATGGCCAAGATGCAGCAGGACACAGGTTCAAATCCTGTTCCTCCCACTATTTTTTCACTATTAAAAATCAAAGTAGATGAAAGCAATTCAGCTAAAATCAATCACGCTTCGCAACTGGCGTGGAGAAAAAGAAAGGACAACACAGTTCCATACAGATGGCACTGTTACACGTATCTGTGGTCGTAACGGTCTCGGCAAGTCCAGGCACATGGATGCGTTCTGTTGGCTGCTTTTCGGCAAGGACAGCAAAGACCGTAAAGACTTCAACTTGCGCACCACAGACGAAAAGGGCAATCCCCTACAGCATTGTGAATGCTCCGTAGAGGGAACATTAGTCGTTGATGGAACGGAAATTACCATCAAACGAGAGTATAAGGAGCAATGGGTCAAACCTCGTGGACAAGTAGAGGAAGTGTTCAAGGGGAATGTCACCGAATGCACATGGGACGGCGTACCTGTTCGTGTCAATGAGTATAAGGAACGTATAAATGCCGAAATCATTGATGAGAACCTTTTCAAGATGCTAACCAATACCGAGTATTTCCTATCGTTAAAACAAGATGTTCAACGTGAAGTGTTAATGTCCATTGCCGGAGCCAAAACAGACAACGAATTGGCGCAGGGAAATGCAGAATTTACCGCTCTCGTAGACATGTTGAGTGGCAAATCATTGGCGGATTATCGTCGGCAGATTGCCGCAGAGAAAAAACGTCTAAAAATGCAAGCGGATGAAATCAAGCCACGTATCGACCAAACGGACAAGATGAAACCAGAAGCCGAGGATTGGAACTCATTGGAAGAAATGCTCACCGACAAAAAGAAAGAGCTGGAAGAAATAAACGAACTTCTGCATTCTGAAGATGCTCGCAAGCAATCTGCCATCGATAAAAAAGCTGCGCTGAACCGTGAAAAACGGCAAATCGAACAGCAACAGAAGGATATTCTTGCCGCAGAAAGGAGAAGTCGTCAGGAGGAAGCCGATAAGCAGAACGAAACACGTAATGAAATCGAGAAAGAGTTGAAGAATATTCATTCCGAACGATCGGATTGCAATATAGACATTACCCGTGCAAAAGAACGCATCAAGTATTTGAACGAAGAAATAACTAGAACAACAAGCAGACTTGAAGAATTACGTTCCGAATGGGCATCCATTCGTGCCACACAGTACACCGGTGATAATATCTGTCCTCATTGCGGCCAGCCTTTACCCGACAATATGATACAAGACGTTCTCCAAAAGTTTGAAGAATATAAACAAAACAGGCTCAAAGAGAATCAATCACGTGGAAAATCCCTGTCGACACAAGTCGAATCATACCGAGAGGAATTAAACAGGCGTAATGAAGAACTTGTAGAGCATTCCAAAAAGATTACTGCCATTGACGAATGTATTGCAGGGCTGTATGATCGTCTGAAATCCACCCCGAAAGCAGCACCGTCCGCCATCAACGAAAACGAGCTGCCTGCGTATGCAGCAAACCTAAAACGTTTGAATGAGATAGAAAAAGAAATAGCAAATATCACATATACTCAGACAGATACCGAACTGTCCGAACGTGCCGAGTTGGTGAAATCTGCTATTAAGAACTTGGAAATCCAACTAAACAACCGTACCATTATCGCCAACTATGATAAAGAAATAGAGCGTCTTGAAAAGGAAGGTCGTGAACTCGCACAGAAGATAGCCGACATAGAGAAACGTGAATATATAGCTGCTAAGTTTGCCAAAGCTCGCATTGATGATTGTGAGAGCCGTTTGAACTCGCTGTTTGGCATGGTACACTGGAAACTTTTCGATACCACTCTTGACGGAAACGAATACGAAGTATGTATCCCTATAATTGATGGTGTGTCCTATGGTACGTGCAATACAGCAAAGCAAGTGAACGCAGGTATTGACATCACCAACACATTGGCAAGGCATTACGAAGTCTATGCTCCAATGTTCATTGACCGTGCCGAAAGCGTGAATACATTCATTGCTTCCAACGCACAAATGATATTCTTGCAGGTTACAACAGACAGTCAACTAACAGTAAAATAAATAGTTAAATCTTTAATTATTAGAATTATGAACGAAAGACAAATCACACCGGTTACACATCAAAGTAACGTTCCTGTTGGCATCAACTTCTTTGACCCGACAACCATTGAAACGCTCAACCGTTTCTCCACCATGTTTGCCAATTCCAGTCTTGTACCCGAAAGTTACCGCATTGGCGGTGTTGTTGGCGGTAAGACCGGAGAAGGACCTAAAAAAACGGTCTCTGAAGCCGAAGCAGTAGCCAACTGCGTAATCGCATTCGATGTGGCCACACGCATTGGCGCATCCCCTCTTATGGTAATGCAGAACTTGTACATTGTATATGGTCGCCCATCTTGGTCGTCCAAGTTCCTAATTGCCACTATCAATACTTGTGGACGCTTTGAACCACTGAAGTTTGAATTGACATCAAATGGAGTTTGCAATAACGGTGTGGCAAATGTCAAGTGTGTGGCATGGACTACTCCTAAAGGTGTTACGCATGATGAGAACGGAAAACCGGTTACATCAAAATCACCACTTGCCTTACGTGGTACAGCCGTTACCATACAAATGGCGATTGATGAGGGTTGGTATAGCAAAAACGGCAGCAAGTGGCGTACTATGCCCGAACAGATGTTACGTTACCGTGCCGCCTCGTTCTGGTGCTCTACATACTCACCGGAACTGTCAATGGGTATGCGTACCGTTGAAGAAAATGTAGAGGACGCCGATTATGTCGATGTTACAGAACAGGTTGCGAAAGAAATTTCCACGCAAGCCAACAAAGGCACTATCAGTTTTGATGATGCAGTAGCTCCGGTTTCCAACGAAGTTCCGGCAGGTGTTGACCCTGAAACAGGAGAAATTAAAGAGCCCCAAGGTGAAACAAGTACCGAAAACCAAGCCTCAACCGAGGATGATGGACCGGGCTATTAATCCTATTTGAAATGAAACTTCATGTGTTAGGTTCTTCATCATCAGGCAACTGTTACCTCTTCCAGTCTGAAAAGACTGGTGAGGTACTTGCAGTGGAAGCCGGAGTTAAGTTCAACAAAGTAAAAAAAGTTCTTGACTTCAATCTAAACAGCATTGTTGGTTGTATCGTCAGCCATGAGCATGGCGACCATGCCAAATGTGTGGGCGATTTTATAAACGCCTGCATACCTTGCTATATGAGTCAAGGCACAAAACATGCGCTTGGTTTCTCTTCCAGCTATTGGGCAAAAGGGCTGTTGCCATTCGAACAAGTTGTGATAAATGGATTTAGAGTGATACCGTTCCCTGTACAACATGATGCTGCGGAACCTTACGGATACCTCATCCGTCATGAAGAGTGCGGAACAGTGCTGTTTGCCACAGACACCTATTTCCTAAAATACAAATTTCCCGGTCTTAACAATGTAATGTTGGAGTGCAATTATAGCAAGGAAATTCTTGATGCAAATTTCACTGCCGGGCGCATTGACAAGAAACGCTACGAACGCACCATTAAGTCGCACATGTCCTATGATAACTGTCTCCTCACATTGCAAGCCAATGACCTGTCTCAAGTATGCAACATTCTACTCCTGCATCTGTCCGACAATAACAGCAATGCTACGGAGTTTATCCATGGAATAGAAAGATTATATCCAGAGATAGAAATAACAGCCGCTACAAATGGGCTTTCGTTAACATTTAACAAGAATCCCTATTAGCATTTGTGATTATGAGGAAAAATAATAGTAACCAGTAAATAAAGAAGTAATATGAGAATCTATTTTGATATAATATTTATTGTTTTGAATATCATCATTTTTGCTGTTAACTTTCATTTTGCTTTAGAATCCAAATCCTCTAAAGCATATACGTATGCCATTTTAGGAATGAGTTTTGCCATTGCAGCCATCGTCCTACTTCTATCTGCGGATTTAAATCAAGAATCATAATGAAAAAATCAGTTGAAAATACTCAATACAAAACTGAGAATTGTAGACCAAACAATAGTGATCTATCATTTTAATAAAAATAAAAACAATGAGAAAAATTGAGATCGTTGAACATGTTATCAACAATACGACTATTAGTCGCTCACAGGCTATTCAAGCCGTAGATTGTGCTTTTGATGCTATTGAGAAAGCACTTTGTAAAGGTGAAAGTGTCTATATACGTGGTTTTGGCACTATCAAGACTTATATCACAAAAGAAAGGAAAGCCCGTAATATCTACAAGAGAACAACGGTAATCATTCCGGCAAGACGAACAGTAAAACTTGTAGTCAGTAAACAACTCAAAGAAAAAATGAACTCATGATGCACACGTGGTTTGAATGTAAAATCCGTTATGAAAAGACAATGGATAACGGAATGAACAAGAAAGTAACAGAACCCTATCTGGTTGACGCGCTCAGCTTCACGGAAGCGGAAGCACGCATCATTGAAGAAATGACACCCTTTATTTCCGGTGAGTTTACAGTTTCCGACATTAAACGTGCCAACTATAGCGAGCTCTTTCCCTGTGAGGAAGACAGTGCCGACCGCTGGTTCAAGTGCAAGCTGTATTTCATTACCTCAGATGAAAAAAGTGGAGCAGAAAAAAAGACGGCTACCAACGTACTGGTACAAGCAGCCGACTTGCGTGATGCAGTAAATAAACTGGATGAGGGTATGAAAGGCACAATGGCCGACTACCAAATTGCATCGGTAGCGGAAACTGCCATTATGGACGTCTATCCATATGCCGCAGATGAGTCCATTACGGATACCATCAGTGAAAATGCCAATTCGCCTGTTGTACGAAATTTCATACAATCTCTCCCCGAAGGTTGCAGGACAACGATAACCGTTGGTGGGAAAAAAGTTGTAGTAGACAAGACCGGAAAAGACACCATTGTTACACCCGAAAAGCAAAGCGACAATGACACTTGAGGAAATGCTTCAAATGGAAAGGAAACGAAAAAAGAAGCAAAAATATGACGATGAGGAACATCGCATACAATGCTCTTGCGTAAAGTGGTTCAATTTGAAGTATCCGAAGTTAAAAGGCCGGTTGTTTGCTGTGCCGAACGGAGGAGGACGTGATACTGTTACAGGTGGCAAATTGAAAGCTGAGGGCGTAACAGCCGGTGTATCCGATTTGATTCTGTTGAAAAGCAATCGTGATTATGGTGCGCTGCTCATTGAAATGAAAAAGAAAGGCGGCTATCAATCTCCATCACAAAAAGAATGGCAAAAGATAATATGTGAAAACGGAGAATACAAATATGTTCTGTGCTTTTCGCTAGATGATTTCATTCGTGAAGTGGATGATTATTTGAGAAATGAATTTTAAAAAAGTCAGATATGGCACGAACTTTTAAAAAAGGTCTTGACTATTTCCCTCTGGATATAGATATATTTAACGACCTTAAAATAAGAAAACTAATCAAGTATCAAGGTGGAAAAGCTATAACGGTATATGCTCTGCTGCTCTGCAATATCTACAAGAGTGGGTATTATATGAAGTGGGATAAAGAGTTGCCTTTCATTTGCTCGGAGCTTACGGGATTTGAGGAGGCATATATATCAGAAGTAATCAAAACCTGCCTGACACTGGGGTTGTTTTCAAAAGAATTGTTTGACGCTGAAAAAGTATTGACTTCTAAAGGTATTCAGGAAAGGTATAGTCGTATATGCGTACAGTGCCGTCGTGTTTGCTATATTGGGGATTATAACCTAATCGAGAAAAGAAAGCCCAAACAAACTGAAAAACTGCCACGAAAGAATGACAATCCACAAACGATACAAGGTAGTACAACAGTGCAAAACGAACTGCAATACGAGCCTTACTCCATGACTATCGATGAAGAAATTGCCGAACTGAAAAAAGACGAGTGTTGGCTTGACCAATTACAAGTGCTTCATGCAACGAATATTTCCTCTTTGCGCAGCAGTCTTGACGACTTCCGGGTGCAATGCCTGGCAGACGGGAAAGACCGGCATTCTTCCTTACAGGATGCCAAACAGCACTTCAACGCATGGTTGAGAATTGTAAATGATAAAAATAAAAGAAAAGATGATAAAGTTAGACCCGAAAGCAGAAATCAACGCAGAGGTAATCTTCTCAAATCTGATGAAGAGAAAACATATGGTAACTCGTTTTAGATTGCCATATACCGCCAAGCAAGTTTACGCTATGCTATATGAAGCGTGCCGGGTGGAAGTTGCTCATAGGCATAGGGAATTTAATGCCACCGAACAATACAAAAAGCACCTTTGGGACATTTCCAATTGGATTACATCGGAAGCCTCCACTTTCGGATTGTTCCTTTGCGGCGATGCCGGAAATGGGAAAACCACCATTCTGCGTGCATTGCAAAACCTTATAAACTACTTGCGCTCTGATGAGGGGTATAACAGCAATGCGGATGCATATCCGATACGCGGCTACATGATGGTATCGGCTAAAGAACTCGTCTTGCTGGCTAAAGCGTATAACAATCCCACACGCGACAACACCTCCGATGTGGCACGCTACAAAAGGCTGCGCCAAATCGAAATACTCGCAATCGACGAACTCGGCTCCGAACCGAAAGAAAGCATTCATTATGGCGATTACGTAACCGCCGCCATGGATATGCTGTCTTTTCGCTATGAAGAGCAGTTCTGTACGCTGGTCTCATCCAATCTTACGGCAAAAGAAATTGCAGAATATTACGACGAACGAATTGCAGACCGTTTCCGTGAAATGATGCTAATCATCAATTTCGGCAATGAGCAGTCATTCAGAAAACAGTAAACTAATTAAAAACATTATGACGATGAATACAGATTATAGTTATTGTTCGGGCGTTACCTGCTCAATCCGCAAGAGTTGTAAACGCTATTTGCCCGATCCACCCGATACACGTTTGCAATGGGTATGGCCAGCATACAATCCGGGAACAGACAAATGCAAGTACTATGAACCAACTAAAGTAGCAAAAACAAAAAATCCGTAATCATGGAAAAGAATAAGTTTACCCATGGTAGTTTGTTCAGCGGCATCGGTGGTCCGGAAATAGCTGCCGAGGAAATGGGCTGGAAAAATATGTTCCATTGTGAAATAAACCCGTTCGGGAGAAAAATACTTGATTATTGGTTCCCAAACAGCAAAAGTTATGAAGACATCACGAAAACAAATTTTACAGAGTGGCGTGGAAAAATCAATGTCCTCACCGGAGGTTTTCCCTGCCAGCCTTTTTCTTGCGCCGGACAGCGAAAGGGAGCGGAAGATGACCGCTACCTCTGGCCGGAAATGCTACGAGCGATACGGGAGATTCAGCCCGATTGGGTTGTTGGTGAAAACGTTGCTGGAATCCTCTCAATGGTACAACCCGGCAGTGAAACTGCGTTGGGACGTGAAGAATCTCTGTTCGGAGAGGTTGACCGAAAAAGAATATTGCATCGGCAGGAATACGTTGTCGAAACAGTGTGTAACGACCTTGAACGTGAAGGATATTTCGTCCAACCGGTTGTTATTCCGGCTTGTGCCGTCGGAGCGCCGCACAGAAGAGACCGTGTCTTCTTTATTGCCCACCGTGCAGACGCAGGGGTTAAAGGTATGCAACGAAAATGGGAAGACAACATTCTATCCGGTAGGACTGCTTCCGACACCACGTGCCGTGGAAGTGGTGGAACACCCCATGAAAGCTGCTGCGAGAACGAAAGACAGAACGGGTACGAAACTCAACAACCTTTCGTCAGGGGCTGCGTTCGGGCTTCTTCCCACTCCGATGGCGAGCGATGCAACAACCGGAGCGATAATTGGAAAGAACGACCAATTTGTTACGACCAGAAACGGGACTCCGAGGAGAATCAATCAGAACGGACAGAACGGATGCGTAGGACTTGCGAGAATGGTTCGGTTGCTTCCTACTCCCAATGCCCGGGAAGCGGACAAGTACAGCAAGAAATACAATCCGAACAGTCAAATGGGCACAGCTTTGACAGCAATGGCGGTGAATGGGATGCTCCCTACTCCAGCAGCGAGGGACTATCAACCCTCCGTTTCCCCACAAGCATTGAAAAGAAAAAATGGGAAAATGAGGACGGATGCTCTGTGCAACCTGCCGGTAATGTTAGGAGAGCATCATTCGCAGAACGGTGGAAAAACTTCCCAACTCAATCCCCTGTTTGTAGCCGAGATGATGGGATTTCCACCAGATTGGACGGTATTGCCTTTTCAAAGTGGCGGCAGGAATCGATAAAGGCATAT
>DXLM01000080.1 GCA_019414725.1 Bacteroides sp. | reverse complement strand
CCGTTTTGATTGAAGCCTCCGGACTTGAAGAAGTTCCGGAGGCTTTTTTTTGTATACGCACGTGTGTGGCGGAGTCTAGTAACGGAAATAATCCTATGTTCTGTAACATGAATATGGTATATTTTTCTCTTTTTGCAGTACTTTTAGTGTAAATTCTATCATTAAATTCTTTTTCTATCATTGATTTTTGTACTTTTGGGCTATTCTTTTTGAATTTATTGAAGAAAGAAAGTGTTAAACTCAAAAAAATATCTTCTAAGAATATGGAAAATAAAATTCAGGAGCTTACCGATAAGATTTATCGTGAAGGTGTGGAAAAAGGAAATGAAGAAGCACAGCGACTTATCAGTAGTGCTCGCGATGAAGCAGCAAAGATTGTAGAGGATGCCCGTAAGGAAGCTGAGTCTATTCTCGCTGTAGCTCGGAAGTCAGCCAAGGAAACTGCCGAAAATACACAATCAGAAATTAAATTGTTTGCCGGACAAGCAGTAAATGCATTGAAGACCGAAATAGCTACCTTGTTGACCAATGAGGTAGTCAGTGAAAGTGTGAAAGGATTTGTGGCAGATAAGGAGTATCTGAATAAGTTTATAGTTTCATTAGCTGCCCAATGGTCTGCTAACGAATCTATCGTGATCTCTACCGCAGATGCCGAAGGACTTAAGAAATATTTTGCAGCGAACGCAAAAGCTTTGTTGGATAAAGGAGTGAGAATAGAAGAAGTGAACGGAACGAAATCACTTTTTACTATCTCACCAGCTGACGGCTCTTACAAAGTGAACTTCGGTGAAGAGGAATTTGAAAATTATTTCAAGGATTTCCTTCGTCCTCAATTAGTAGAAATGTTGTTTTAAAACGGGACTATGACAAATTATTATTGCCTGGTAGCCGGTTTGCCGGATCTTTCGTTGGAGGATGGCAAACTGAACTATACAGTGGCTAATTTTAAATCGGAAATCTATTCGGAATTATCGGAAAAGGATAGGAAGTTAATCGACTTGTTCTATTTGAAATTCGATAATGCTAACCTGTTGAAACTGTTGAAAGATAAGGAAGCTACGACAGATTTTGAGGGGAATTATTCTCAGAATGAGTTGCTGGCGCTTATCAGTTCGGTGCGTGAAGGCGATGCTCCGGATAAGAGATACCCATCTTATCTTTATGAATTTATTACTGCTTATTTGGCTCTTTCCGCAGAGGAACTCTATCGTGCGGAAGATATGTTATCTGCCTGCTATTATGCGTATGCCATGAACTGCGGTAATCAATTTGTTTCCTCCTGGTTTGAATTTAATTTGAATATCAATAATATACTGGCTGCCTTAGCTGCACGTAAATATAAAATGGACGTATCTCAGGTAGTAGTGGGCAAGACGGATGTGAGTGAGATGATTCGTACATCGAATGCCCGAGATTTCGGTTTGTCCGAGATGCTGGAATATTTTGAGCAGGTACTCCGTATCAGCGAGATTGAAGAATTAGTGGAAAGGGAAAAGAAGATAGATTTGTTGAAATGGAACTGGATGGAAGACGCTGTCTTTTTCAACTATTTTACTGTGGAGCGGATTTTCGTGTTTTTGTTGAAACTGGAAATGATTGGCCGTTGGATTTCTATGGATAAGGAAAAGGGAAGCGAACTGTTCCGTCAGATTATTGATAAATTAAAGGACGAGATACAGATTCCCGCAGAATTCAGATAATAAACAGATTAAAGATATATGGCAACAAAAGGAACTGTTAGTGGCGTAATAGCCAACATGGTTACTCTTACCGTTGACGGACCGGTGGCACAGAATGAGATTTGTTACATTCTGACTGGCGGAGACCGCTTGATGGCAGAGGTTATTAAGGTGGTAGGCAGCAATGTTTATGTGCAGGTGTTTGAAAGTACACGTGGATTGAAAGTTGGTGCTGAAGCCGAATTTACGGGACACATGCTTGAAGTGACTCTAGGTCCGGGTATGTTGTCTAAAAATTATGATGGTCTGCAAAACGACCTTGATAAAATGGATGGAGTGTTCCTGAAACGCGGACAATACACCTATCCATTGGATAAAGAAAGAGTGTGGCATTTTGTACCGTTGGTGAAAGTGGGTGATGAAGTTGGTCCATCGGCTTGGTTGGGACAGGTGGATGAGAACTTCCAGCCACTGAAAATTATGGTACCATTTCAGTTGACAGGTACTTATAAAGTGAAATCCATTGTTCCTGAAGGTGATTATACTATTGAGGATACTGTAGTGGTTCTGACGGACAGAGAAGGTAAAGATATTCCGGTAAACATGATTCAGAAGTGGCCGGTAAAGAAGGCTATGACTAATTATAAGGAAAAGCCGCGTCCTTATAAATTATTGGAAACCGGTGTCCGTGTTATTGATACGGTCAACCCCATTGTAGAAGGGGGAACGGGATTTATTCCCGGTCCGTTTGGTACAGGGAAAACAGTGCTTCAGCATGCCATCTCCAAGCAGGCGGAAGCGGATATCGTAATTATCGCTGCTTGTGGTGAACGTGCGAATGAGGTGGTGGAAATCTTTACGGAGTTCCCCGAACTGGTAGATCCGCATACAGGACGTAAGCTGATGGAACGTACTATCATTATTGCCAATACCTCGAACATGCCGGTGGCTGCCCGTGAAGCATCTGTGTACACGGCTATGACCATTTCTGAGTATTATCGTGCTATGGGATTGAAAGTCTTACTGATGGCAGATTCTACTTCCCGTTGGGCGCAGGCCTTGCGTGAGATGTCCAACCGTATGGAAGAATTGCCTGGTCCGGATGCATTCCCGATGGATATCTCGGCTATTATCTCCAACTTTTACGGACGTGCGGGATATGTACATCTGAATAATGGTGAGACCGGTTCTATTACCTTTATCGGTACTGTATCTCCGGCAGGTGGTAACTTGAAGGAACCTGTAACGGAGAATACTAAAAAGGTGGCCCGTTGCTTTTATGCCTTGGAGCAGGAACGTGCCGACAGGAAGCGTTATCCGGCTGTGAACCCGATTGACTCTTATTCAAAATATCTGGAATATCCGGAATTTGAGGAATATATCGCCAAACGTATTAATGGTGAATGGATTGGTAAGGTGAACGAAATCAAAACAAGATTGTTGCGTGGTAAGGAAATTGCTGAACAGATTAATATTTTGGGTGATGATGGCGTACCTGTAGAATATCATGTAATCTTTTGGAAATCAGAGCTGATTGATTTTGTGATTCTGCAACAGGATGCTTTTGATGAAGTGGATTCAGTGACTCCGATGGAACGTCAGGAGGAGATCTTGAATATGGTAATCGACATCTGTCATACGGAATTCAAGTTTGATACTTTCATTGAGGTGATGGATTATTTCAAAAAGATGATCAACCTTTGCAAACAGATGAACTATGCTAAATATAAATCTGAGCAGTATGAGGATTTTAAAAAGCAGTTACAGGAATTGGTTGCCGAGAGAAGTGTCTGATTTTAATTTTTAATTTTAATTTATAATGAGTAGAGATGGCAACAAAAGCATTTCAAAAGATATATACTAAGATTAGCCAGATTACCAAGGCAACCTGTTCGCTGAAAGCGTCAGGAGTGGGCTATGATGAGTTGGCAATGGTTAATGGGAAATTAGCCCAGGTGGTAAAAATCATGGGTGATGAAGTGACTTTGCAGGTGTTCGAGGGTACGGAAGGTATTCCGACCAATGCTGAGGTCGTATTCTTGGGCAAGTCGCCTACACTGAAAGTGAGCGACCAGTTGGCTGGACGTTTCTTCAACGCTTTTGGTGATCCGATTGATGGGGGACCGGAAATTGAGGGACAGGAAGTGCCTATCGGCGGTCCGTCTGTGAATCCGGTTCGCCGTAAACAGCCGTCGGAACTGATTGCGACCGGTATTGCCGGTATCGATTTGAACAATACGTTGGTATCAGGACAGAAGATTCCTTTTTTTGCTGACCCTGACCAGCCGTTCAATCAAGTGATGGCCAATGTGGCATTGCGTGCCGAAACCGATAAGATTATCTTGGGCGGTATGGGTATGACTAATGACGACTACCTGTATTTTAAGAATGTATTTTCTAATGCCGGTGCGCTCGACCGTATTATCAGTTTCGTGAATACTACGGAAAATCCTCCGGTAGAACGTCTGTTGATTCCGGATATGGCGCTGACGGCTGCTGAATATTTTGCAGTGGAACATAATCAGAAAGTATTGGTGTTGCTGACTGATATGACCAGTTATGCTGATGCGTTAGCTATTGTGTCTAACCGTATGGATCAGATTCCTTCCAAGGACTCTATGCCGGGATCTCTTTATTCGGATTTGGCGAAGATTTATGAAAAAGCGGTACAATTCCCCGCAGGTGGTTCAATCACTATTATTGCGGTAACTACCTTGAGTGGCGGTGATATTACGCACGCTGTTCCTGATAATACGGGTTATATCACTGAAGGTCAGCTGTTCCTGCGTCGCGATAGTGATATCGGTAAGGTTATCGTGGACCCGTTCCGTTCGTTGTCTCGTTTGAAACAGTTGGTGAGTGGTAAGAAAACCCGTAAGGATCATCCTCAGGTGATGAATGCTGCTGTACGTTTGTATGCTGATGCCGCCAATGCCAAGACTAAGATGGAAAATGGTTTTGACTTGACTAATTATGATGAACGTACTTTGGCATTTGCTAAAGATTACGCTAATCAGTTACTCGCCATTGATGTGAATCTGGATACTACTGAAATGCTGGATGTTACATGGGGATTGTTCAGCAAATACTTTAAGCCGGAAGAAGTCAATATAAAGAAAGAATTGGTTGACCAGCATTGGAAAAAACAATAAATTAACGAAGAAACATGGCAATAAAGTTTCAATATAACAAGACCTCGCTACAACAGCTTGAGAAGCAGCTCAAGGTCCGTGTGCGTACGCTTCCTATTATTAAAAATAAGGAAAGCGCCCTCCGCATGGAAGTAAAGAGATGCAAGACAGAAGCTGCCGGGTTGGAGGAAAGGCTTGAAAAACAGATTCAGGCATACGAGGCCATGTTCGCACTTTGGAATGAATTTGATGCTTCATTAATAAAAGTGAGTGATGTTCATTTGGGTATAAAGAAGATTGCCGGTGTACGAGTTCCCTTGTTGGAAAACGTAGACTTTGACATCCGTCCCTACAGTCTGTTCAACAGCCCGAAGTGGTATTCCGATGGAATATATTTGTTGAAAGGATTGGCACAGACTGCTATTGAAAGGGAATTTATGCTTGCCAAACTGAACCTGCTGGAACATGCGCGTAAAAAGACCACTCAAAAAGTGAATCTTTTTGAGAAAGTGCAGATACCCGGATATCAGGATGCTCTGCGAAAGATAAAACGATTTATGGAGGATGAAGAGAATTTGTCCAAATCATCGCAGAAGATTCTGAAATCTATTCAAGAGAAAAGAAAGGAGGCGGAGGCATGATTACAAAAATGAAGAAGTTGACTTTCCTTATTTATCATAAGGACTATGAATGTTTCCTGCAAAATATCCGTGATTTGGGCGTAGTCCACGTGGCGGAAAAAGCGCAGGGGACAGCGGAGAATACCGAACTTCAAGAGAGCATCCGTCTGTCCGACCACTATGCTTCGACTATTAAGTTTTTGCAAGGTTTTAATGTTGAACTGCAAGAACAGAAGGGGGATACAGCCCGTGGAGAGAAAGCGTTGGAGGAAGTGGAGGCGTTACAACTGGAGAAAACCCAGTTGCAGCATCAGTTGCAGATTTGCGACAAAGAGCGTGCCGCGTTAGAGGTATGGGGAGATTTCGATCCTGCGTCGGTTATGCGGTTGCAAGAAGTTGGATATCAGGTGAATTTCTATATTTGCTCAGAGAAGAACTTTAACGAGGAATGGTTGGATACGTACTATGCTACGGAGGTTAACCGTATTGGTTCACGCATTTATTTCATTACCATAACCAAAGAAGGAACGTTGCCCGAATTGGAAGTGGAATCGGTCAAATTGCCGGTAATGTCCTTGAGTAGGCTTGCTGCCAGATGTGAAGATTTGGAACAGCAAATGAAGAGTGTGGATGATAAGTTAGCTGCCATAGCAGGAGAAAAACTTCTTTCTTTGCAAGTTGCACAAGCTAATATCCGCTCACAGATAGAATTCTCAAAAGTGGTGCTAAGTACTGAACAAGCTGCGGATGACAAATTGATGTTGTTACAGGGGTGGGCACCGGCTACGCAGATTCCGGAGATTACTAATTTTCTGAATCAACAGGAGGCGTACTTTGAAATTGCTGACCCTACGCCGGAGGACAATGTACCTATTCAGTTGAATAATAAAGGATTCTTCCGTCTGTTTGAACCGATTATGAAACTGTATATGCTTCCTAAGTATAATGAACTGGATTTGACGCCGTTCTTTGCCCCTTTCTTTATGCTCTTTTTCGGGCTGTGTTTGGGCGATTCGGGCTATGGTCTGTTCATGGTATTAGGAGTAACTGTTTATCGTATGTTGGCGAAGAATGTCGGTGCTTCCATGAAGCCCATCTTAACTTTGGTGCAGATTTTGGGTGCTTCTACTTTCTTCTGCGGTATGCTGACAGGTACTTTTTTCGGATTTAATCTGTATGGTAATGATATTCCGTTCTTTAATAAGATGCGTGATTTGTTCTTCTTGGACAATCAATGGATGTTTAATCTTTCATTGATTTTGGGAGCGGTACAGATTATTTTCGGTATGATACTGAAAGCGGCTAATCAGACCATTCAGTTCGGATTGAAATATGCATTGTCAACTATCGGATGGATTATTGTATTGGTAAGTACAGCTTTGGCATTCCTATTGGGAGATACCATGCCGATGGGAGGAACTGTCCATTTGGTAATTCTGGGGCTTGCCGGTGTGCTGATTTTCTTGCTCAACAGTCCAGGAAAGAATATTTTTCTCAATATCGGTTTGGGTTTGTGGGATTCCTACAATATGGCAACCGGTTTGCTGGGGGATATCCTTTCGTATGTGCGTTTGTTTGCTTTAGGTCTGTCGGGTGGTATTCTTGCCAGCGTATTCAATAGTCTGGCGGCTGGAATGAGTCCTGATAATGCAATTGCAGGTCCGATAGTGATGGTATTGATTTTCTTGATAGGTCATTCTATCAACATGTTTATGAATATATTGGGAGCGATGGTTCATCCGATGCGTCTGACTTTCGTGGAGTTTTTTAAGAATTCGGGTTACGAAGGAGGGGGTAAGGAGTACAAGCCTTTCAAGAATTGAAGAATGAGAATAAAGAATTAAAAGCTGTTTAAGCCTTTTCGGCATTGTCATTTTGAATAAATGTTGTATCCTTGTGCAGACAGAAAAGCTAGAAAGGGAGAATCTGAAGCATAGTATGCAGATCTTTCGCTAAGTTCAGGATGACATGAAAAGTATTCCTTTTAGGAGAAGTTTGATAAAATAAAGAATTTAAAAATTAAAAATAGAAGAATTATGGAAATGAATTTATTGATTGCTTATGTAGGTATTGCAATTATGGTTGGTTTATCAGGTATCGGTAGTGCGTATGGTGTAACTATCGCAGGTAATGCATCTATCGGTGCATTGAAGAAGAATGATAGTGCATTCGGTAACTTCTTGGTGTTGACTGCACTTCCCGGTACACAGGGACTGTATGGTTTTGCCGGTTATTTCATGTTCCAGAGTATTTTCGGTGTTCTGACTCCGGCTATTACAGGTATTCAAGCTGCTGCCGTGTTGGGTTCCGGTATTGCTTTGGGACTTGTAGCTCTTTTCTCCGCTATCCGTCAGGGGCAGGTTTGTGCTAATGGTATTGCTGCCATTGGCCAAGGACATAATGTATTTGGTAATACATTGATTTTGGCCGTTTTTCCTGAATTGTATGCTATTGTTGCTTTGGCTGCAACCTTCTTGATGGGATCTGCATTGGCTGCGTAATCAGATTAGTTTTTTTATATGGGCGGCTATTTCCTGTTTTTATGGAAATAGCCGCTTTTCTTATTCTAATGTAAGACAGAACCTTAAAAATATTTATTATTGTAGCCGATATCAGTATTTTTTGTGAAGATTGTTAGAGTAAAATAATTGAATGCTAATTCAGAAACTATCTGAATAACATAAAGTTGCAAAAAAACTTTATTATCTCATTGAAAATATGTAACTTTGCGCTCGAATTAAGATTAGTTAATAGATGGCAAAAGAATTGTTAGCCCCTGATTATATATTCGAAGCAAGTTGGGAGGTATGTAATAAAGTAGGGGGAATTTATACGGTGTTGTCCACCAGGGCCAAAACACTGCAGGAAGCATTCAAAGACAAAGTCTTTTTCATAGGACCCGATTTTTGGGCAGGAAAGGAAAATCCTTTGTTCAGTGAAAATGAAAATCTTTGTGCGGCATGGCGTGAACATGCTTTGAAGAAAGACGGATTGAAAGTTCGTGTGGGACGCTGGAATATTCCGGGAGAGCCTATTGTCATATTGGTGGATTTTTATCCTTTTTTCTCTAAAAGAAATGAAATATATGGCCGGATGTGGGAGGATTTCAAAGTTGATTCACTTCATGCTTATGGAGATTACGACGAAGCGTCTATGTTTTCTTATGCAGCCGGAAAAGTGGTTGAAAGCTTTTATCGTTTCAATCTGACCGAAAATGATAAGGTCATTTATCAGGCACATGAATGGATGACAGGTATGGGGGCCCTTTATTTGCAGAAAGCGGTACCCGAAATAGCTACCATTTTTACTACTCACGCTACTTCTATAGGCCGGTCTATCGCCGGAAACAATAAACCCCTTTACGATTACTTATTTGCTTATAATGGCGACCAAATGGCGCGTGAACTCAATATGGAGGCAAAGCATTCTATTGAGAAGCAGACTGCGCATCATGTGGATTGCTTTACTACGGTCAGTGAGATTACCAACAACGAATGCAAGGAGTTGTTGGACAAGCCGGCAGATGTGGTGTTGATGAATGGGTTTGAGGATGACTTTGTTCCGCAAGGTCGTACATTTGCCGCCAAGCGTAAGAAAGCTCGTGCTGCGATGTTGAATTTGGCTAATAAATTGCTTGGCTTGACGATGAGCGATGATACTCTTATTGTGGGTACAAGCGGTCGTTATGAGTTTAAAAATAAAGGTATCAATGTCTATTTGGAGTCCTTGAACCGATTGACCCGTGATAAAAATTTGAAAAAAGAGGTGCTGGCATTTATTAATGTACCAGGTTGGGTAGGGGATCCTCGTGAGGATTTGGTGGAACGTTTGAAAAGCAAAGAGAATTTCACAACTCCGTTGGAGTGTCCGTTTATCACACATTGGTTGCATAATATGAGTCATGATCAGGTACTTGATATGATGAAGTATTTGGGAATGTCCAATTCGGCGGAATCTAAGGTAAAAGTAATATTTGTACCTTGTTATCTGGATGGAAAGGATGGTATCTTGAATTTGGAATATTATGATTTGGTGTTGGGGAATGACTTGAGTGTTTATCCTTCCTATTATGAACCTTGGGGGTATACACCTTTGGAAAGTGTAGCATTCCATGTACCTACTATAACAACTGATCTGGCTGGATTTGGTTTGTGGGTAAACTCGTTGAAGGGTAGATACAGTGAGTTGAAAGATGGTGTGAAAGTTATCCATCGCTCGGATTACAACTATTCTGAAGTGGCGGATGTTATAAAGGACACTATATCGGAATTTTCGGGATTGCCGGAAAATACAATCAAGACAGTGCGTAAAAATGCGGCGGACATTGCTGAAAAGGCATTGTGGAAGCATTTTATCAAATATTATTATGAAGCTTATGATGTGGCATTGCATAATGCACAGAAAAGGCTTGTTATGAATAGCTAATTAATTATTAATAAATAATTTGAGAGACATGAAAATCAAAGTAAGTAATGCGAATACTCCTAATTGGAAGGAAGTTACAGTAAAATCACACATTCCCGAAGAACTGAAGAAGTTGGAGGAAATGGCTCGTAACATCTGGTGGGCATGGAATTACGAAGCAACAGACCTGTTTAGAGATTTAGATCCTGCAACTTGGAAAGAAGTGGGGCAGAATCCCGTTGCTTTATTGGAACGTTTGAGCTATGAAAAGCTGGAGGCATTAACTCAGGATAAGGTGATTGTAAAGCGCATGAATGATGTATATGCTAAATTCAAAGCTTATGTAGATGCTAAGCCGGATAGCAAACGTCCTTCTGTTGCTTATTTCTGTATGGAGTATGGTTTGACACATGTTTTGAAAATCTATTCCGGTGGGCTGGGTATTTTGGCCGGTGACTACTTGAAAGAAGCATCAGACAGTAATGTAGATATGTGTGGTGTTGGCTTCTTGTATCGTTATGGGTATTTTAGCCAAAGCCTTTCAATGGATGGTCAGCAGATTGCTAACTATGAATCACAGAATTTCGGTAGCCTGCCTATTGAACGTGTAATGGATGAAAACGGACAGCCGATGGTAGTTGATGTTCCTTATTTGAACTATTTCGTTCATGCATACGTATGGAAGGTAAATGTAGGACGTGTTCCTTTGTATCTGCTAGATACGGATAATGAAATGAACAGCGAATTTGATCGTCCTATCACTTATCAGTTGTATGGTGGAGATTGGGAGAACCGTTTGAAACAAGAAATCTTGTTAGGTATCGGTGGTGTGTTGCTGCTGAAGAAATTGGGCATTAAGAAAGATGTCTATCATTGTAATGAAGGACATGCTGCTTTGTGTAATGTGCAGCGTTTGTGTGATTATGTAGAAAGCGGGCTGACATTTGACCAGGCTTTGGAAGTAGTTCGTTCTTCTTCTTTATATACGGTTCATACTCCGGTTCCTGCGGGGCATGACTATTTTGATGAAGGCTTGTTTGGAAAATATATGGGTGGTTATCCACAGCGTATGGGGATTTCTTGGCAGGATTTGATGGACTTGGGTCGTATTAATCCGGGTGATGCAGGCGAACGTTTTTGTATGTCTACATTTGCTTGTAACACTTGTCAGGAAGTAAACGGTGTGAGCTGGTTGCATGGCAAGGTTTCTCAGGAGATGTTCTCTGGAATTTGGAAAGGCTATTTCCCTGAAGAAAGTCATGTAGGTTATGTAACTAATGGTGTTCATTTCCCAACGTGGAGTGCTACTGAATGGAAGAAGCTATATGCTAAGCATTTTGCTCCTAATTTCCTGGAAGATCAGTCTAATGAGAAAATTTGGGAAGCTATTTATAATGTAGCCGATGAAGAAATTTGGGAAACCCGTATGGCTTTGAAGTACAAATTGGTTGACCATATTCGTAAGCAGTTCAGTGAAAGCTGGTTGAAGAACCAAGGTGATCCTTCACGTATCGTTTCTCTGATGGAAAAGATTAATCCGAATGCCTTGTTGATTGGTTTTGCCCGTCGTTTTGCTACTTACAAACGTGCGCATCTGCTGTTTACTGATTTGGAACGTTTGTCTAAGATTGTGAACAATCCTGATTATCCGGTACAGTTCTTATTTGCAGGTAAGGCTCATCCACACGATGGTGCAGGTCAGGGGTTGATCAAGAAGATTGTGGAAATTTCCCGTCGTCCGGAATTCTTGGGCAAAATCATCTTCTTGGAAAATTATGATATGCAGTTGGCACGGCGTCTGGTCTCAGGTGTTGATATTTGGATGAATACTCCTACCCGTCCTTTGGAAGCTTCTGGAACATCAGGCGAGAAGGCTTTGATGAATGGTGTTGTTAACTTCTCTGTGCTTGACGGTTGGTGGCTGGAAGGTTACCGTGAAGGAGCAGGATGGGCGTTAACTGAAAAACGTACTTATCAGAATCAAGATCATCAAGATCAATTGGATGCCGCAACTATTTATAGTATTTTGGAAAATGAGATTCTTCCATTGTATTATGCACGTAACCGTAAGGGATATTCTGAGGGTTGGGTGAAGACTATCAAGAATTCTATTGCTCAGGTGGCTCCTCATTATACAATGAAACGTCAGTTAGACGATTATTATGCTAAGTTCTATACTAAAGAAGCAAAACGTTTTAAAGAATTGGTAGCCAATGATTATGCAAAGGCTAAGGAACTGGCTGCTTGGAAAGAAAGAGTTGCAGAACTTTGGGATTCCATTGAAATCGTTTCATGTGAAAAGACGGAAGAGCTGGCTAGCGGTAATATTGAAAGCGGAAAAGAATATATCATTACTTATGTTATAGATGAAAAGGGATTGGATGATGCAGTAGGTATTGAACTGGTTACCACTTTCACGAATGCGGAAGGTAAAGAGCATATCTATTCTGTAGAACCAATGGAAGTAATTAAGAAAGAAGGTAACTTGTATACATTCCAGGTTAAACACAGTTTGTCTAACTCAGGCAGCTTCAAGGTGGCATACCGTATGTTCCCGAAGAATGTTGATTTGCCTCATCGTCAGGATTTCTGCTATGTTCGTTGGTTTAACTAATCATTGAATTAAGATAATATTTCTATTTAAAGAACTGTTTCCTTGGAAAAGAGAGGAAGCAGTTCTTTTTTATTAGTATGTTCGCCCAAAGTTTCATTGATATTATCATTCCAGTTAAGATTGTTATGGAAAGTGCGCATTATTGGGAAGGATAGGACGAGTATAAAAAAT
>DXLM01000008.1:46075-65376 GCA_019414725.1 Bacteroides sp. | reverse complement strand
CTTTCTATAAGTGTCATCCCTTCCATCGAAGGCGGGTTAAATAATCATAGTGCTCCCCCTCTTTGATAAGCTCCGCCTCGAATCCATTCCCGGCAGCATACAGGCTGAGTGTCTGAAAATCGACATAAAGCCAGTCGAAAGAATCTCCTTTTATATTTTTGTATTGCATCCGGAAGTCTATTTCGCCATAATAATCTCCTGCCAGATCAATCAGGAAACTCCCGTCCTCATCTTCAAAAAGATAACGGAGATCACTGGAATCCATCAAGATACATCCCCCGGGGCGAAGCAGTTGTTTCATTTTTTGAAAGAAAGCTGCCATATTTTCCAACTTCCCGATAATGCCCGATCCGTTCATCAGCATGAGGATTGTATCGAATGTTTCTAGAAAATGCGGATCGAAAAGATTCATCTGACGGACATTCCTTACCCCTCTTTTTTCCATTACTTCTACAGAACGGGGGGAAATGTCGATGGCGCATACCTCTTTTCCCATCTCTTGCAAGGCCAGTGCATGGCAGCCGCTTCCGGCTCCTACGTCCAGAATATTTCCTTCGGCCATTTGTAAGGCAATCTGTTCCAGTTCCGGCATTTCGTCATAAGGGCGGAATAATTGATTCACGGGTATTTCGTCTTCCTCGAACTGTGAGGAAAATACACGTAACTTATCTGCTTTGTTGTGGTTGAAATAATCGGCGATGGCAGTTCCCATCGGGTCTTTATCGGAGGAAAGCAAGTTTGTTTTCATTTGGAATCATTGTTTGTTGTTGAAGTTGCAAAGGTAGGCAATTTAGTGGAGAAAATACTACATGCTTGTGTAAGATATAAACCTTGTCACTGTAACTTATCCAATCTATCATGAAAAAACAGCAATTCTGCAAAAAGAAAAAATACATTCTAATGAGAAATACATCCTTTTTTCAGATATTTGCATAAGAAACAAGGAGTGGTTGGTGGTTAATGCACCACTAGTTGATCATCATTAGTCGATAATTTTTATGAATACATTGAAACCTCGTATAGCATCTCTGTTACAACAACTGAATGAAAGGGTTTTTGAAAAGGAGCATATTGTGGCTCTGGCTCTGCTTTCGGCTGTGGCAGGGGAAAGCATTTTCCTTTTAGGCCCTCCGGGAGTAGCTAAAAGTATGGTAGGGCGCCGGCTGAAACTGGCATTCCGCAACGCTTCCGCATTTGAATATCTGATGTCACGATTCAGTACGCCGGACGAAATATTCGGTCCTGTCTCCATTTCCAAACTGAAAGACGAAGATACGTATGAGCGTATTGTCGATGGTTATCTGCCTTCTGCCACCATTGCTTTCCTGGACGAGATATGGAAAGCCGGACCGGCCATTCAGAATGCATTGCTCACCATTATCAATGAAAAAATATACCGTAACGGACAGTTTTCCATCCGTGTTCCTCTGAAAGGGCTGATCGCCGCTTCCAATGAACTGCCTGCCCAGGGACAGGGACTGGAGGCCTTGTGGGACCGTTTCCTGCTTCGCTGTCTGGTGGGAGGCATTGAGGATATGGGAGAATTTGACCGGATGATTTCTTCTACGGATGAAACGGAACCGGTGGTGGACGAGCAACTGCAGATCACCGATGAGGAATACATCCGGTGGGAAAAGGAGATGGCTGCCATTAAAATCCATTACTCTATTTTCGAAGTGATTCATGCCTTGAAAGACCGGATAGAGCAATATAACCTCCAGATACAAAATGAGGGGGGTGTGTCGTCTCCTCTGTATGTGTCGGACCGCCGGTGGAAGAAAATGGTGAAGCTGCTGAAAACTTCCGCTTTCCTGAACGGATCGGACACTATCCGCCTTTCGGACTGTACATTGCTGTCCTATTGCCTTTGGAGTGAGATGGATCAGATGGAGGCGGCAGAGGAGATGGTGAACGCTGCCATTCAGAAAAGTGCCGAAGGTTATCTGCTGAATATAAAAGGGCTGGAACAGGACATTGAAGAACTGAAAGACCGACAATCGTCCGAACACAGTTTGCGTGAAGTGAACGATCCGGGCATACAGGTCATCGATACTTACTATTACCAGGTAGAGGGCGTCCGGATGAAAGAGCGCCTCCTTATTTTTGCAGCCGACTATCAACATCTGGATCAGACCGGTAAATTATTCTATCTGCATAAGGACAAGTACAAAGCCAACTGCTGTATTCTGAAGAAATATGATTCCATACTCCATGCCAAAGTTCCGCGTAATAAGATATATACGCTGAAAAAAGGGCTTCGTTCCATTTATATCAATAATTATGAATATCACTTGATGTGCTATGAGGATTGTCCTCCACCGCCGCCCGAACCCGAGCCGGAGGATTTCGGAGCCAAATATAAATCGGTGGCCGAAGCGTTGGACAGAGTGGAGAAGGATTGGTCCGGGCTGCTGGATGCGGAAACGGAATATTATGAGAAGCATTTGTTTCTCAGCGAAAGGCAGCGGGCTTCCATGCGGAGGATGCTTCGCCACCAGAAGAATACCATAGACCGATATAAGAATGATTTGAACGAAATGGCAGATGCGTACCGAAAAGAGAACCAGGAATATAAGGTTGAGAGATCTGAAGATGATCTATTCTCAGGAACTGAAAGATAGGACATTCAAAGCATACGAGGAGGATGTGAGCAACGGGGTGGTACGTCAACGCGAACTGGAAGAGAAAGTGTTGATGTACTATCGGCGTACCACACCTTCTTTGCAGGAATATTATTCCCGCTACACTCCGGAGTGGGAGGCTTTCTATTCTTCGGAACATCTGCCGGATATGGCATTCTTGCAATACTTGAAGCAGATGCGCGGTGCTTTCAAAAAGAGGTATGAACTGGCGGAACTGAATATTGACTATTATATCAGTTTGCTGGAGAATGCTTCTCTGCTGAGAGGAGAGGGGGCCCGGACCAAGGAGTTCTTTTTGGATAAATGGCATCAGTTGCTTACCCGCAAAGAGTATGACTATCAGTACATGCATATAAACAGTTTATGTGAAGGTTTTGATTTGTTGATCCGGAAGCAAGGAAAGGAGTCGGGTAACAAACTGTTGGGGTCGCGCATGGAGTGGCTGCTTCATAATTATCCTGATTTGTACCGGAGGATGCTTCCGTATGAAACAGTGATGAAGCGCAATCCGGCTATCCGGCAATTGGCGCGTCTGCTGGGCAAGAAGCACCGGGACCAACAAAAATACGATTCTTTGTCGGGCGTAGATAAAAAGAGGCTGATCAGGCACTCTCCGCATAGTGATATCACAGGGGTGACTTTGGGAAATGATTTGAACAGTTTGCTGCCCGTCGAGTATTGCTATCTGGCGGATGATGCGCTGCGTGCCGTATTTATGGAACGATATGCCGAAAAGAGATTGCAACTGTTCGATTACCAGTCCAAGGAAACGGAACCGGTAAAGGATGACAAGCATAAGGTTTCGGGGCAAGGACCCTATATTATCTGTGTGGATACTTCCGGCTCCATGCAGGGAAACAGAGAGATCTTGTCCAAATCGGCTATTTTGGCTATAGCGCAACTGACGGAGAAAACCCATCGGAAATGTTATGTCATCAATTTCTCGGATGAGGCTGTATCGTTATTGATTGAAGATTTGGGGCGGGATATGCCCAGGTTGGCGGAGTTTCTGAATAAACGTTTTGACGGTGGAACGGATATAGAGCCGGCTCTTCGGGAAGCTGCGCATATCATCAACGGAAATGATTTCCGTGAATCGGATATCGTATTGATCTCAGATTTCGAGATGCCGCCTTTATCCCGCGATTTAATGGAACAGGTAAAAGTGATTAAGCGGAGGAAGACCTCTTTCTTCGGATTGGTGTTCGGCAACAAGCCTGAGATGGAATACTTGAATCTTTGTGAACGTTATTGGGAAATGTAAGTTACAATTCTGTTACATAAATATGAAATGAATATTACTTGCTTTCTGCGCGTAATAACTTCATCATCAAATTAATGGTTATTCATTTTTAGTATAGGTCATTCCTCTTACATTTGTTATAAAGTAAAAAACAAAAGAATACAATGGGAAGAATGACTTATGTTAAAGCATTGATGTGCCTGTTATTCCCCTCTGCTGCTTTAGTTGCCCGCGCGCAACACCCGGTTGCCGGGGATTTGAAGTGTAAACTGACCGGACGGATGCTTATGGATGGTGGCGTTTATTTAAAGAATGACAACCTGTTTGGTAACGGTACGGAGTTTAATGACTTGCGGTTGGGGGTGAAAGCGACCTATCAGAATTGGAGCATGAAAATGGAGGTGGGGTATGTAGGGAATAAGGTTTCCATAAAGGATGCCTTTGCTGCTTATACTTCGGGCAAGCATATTATTCAGGTGGGACAATTTTATGAACCTTTCACCTTGGACATGCTATGCAGTACGTACGATCTTCGTTTTCACCAGTCACCGGGAATCGTGCTGGCTTTGACCAATGGCAGACGGATGGGAACCTCTTATACCTACAATGGAAAACATTATTATGCTTCCGGCGGCTTCTTTACAGACAGTGACCTGGGTAATGTGAAAAACATTTCACAAGGATATGCCATAGACGGTCGTTTGGTGTATCGTCCTGTAAACGAAGAGGGAAAATTGTTACACATAGGTGCGGCGGTGGTGTATCGTACTCCGGATAGCGCATTGCCGGGAGATGAAGACGAGAATACGTTTATTTATAAATCTTCGGGGGTGAGCACTATTGATAACCGGAATCTTATTTACGCCAAGGTAGATCATGCAAAGTACCAGTTGAAACAAGGGGTGGAATTAATGATCGCTCATCAGAGGTTCTTTTTGCAAGGGGAGTATATACGGACTATGGTGAAGCGTGAACAGAATTTCACAAATTATACAGGACATGGCGGATATGTGCAATGCTCCTGGTTGTTGACAGGCAGGCAATATGGGTATGATGAAGCATTGGCTTGTCCGGGCAGACCTGTGGGGCGGGCATTGGAGCTGTGTGGAAGATTTAATATACTTGATATGAATAATGAGGAAGCCGGTGTGTGGGGAGGGGCTCAAAAGGATTTTTCATTGGGCGTGAATTATTACATGAATAAGCATATAGGGATGAAGCTGGCTTATAGCTGGGTGATGCCGGGAAAGCATATAAAGGAGATTAGTGATAAGAATTTCAGTGTCGTGCAGCTCCGGTTCCAAATGATCTTGTAACGGAAGAAGGGTAGAAACAAATTCGGGCGCAATCACTGCGCCCGAACCATAAAGCTAGATTTATTTTTTATTTTGCGACGGTCTTGATAGCTTCAATCAATCTGCTGAAATCTTCGGGGAACACATCACCGATGTTTCCGATGCGGAAAGTATCTGCCTGGGAAATCTTTCCCGGATAGATGACGAATCCTTTTTCCTTCAACTGATGATAGAATTCCTTGAAATCGAACTCCTTGTCAGGATAAAGGAAGGAAGTGATGACAGGGGATTGGACTTCATCTTTCAGTAAGGTCTTGAATCCCAGTGACCGCATACCTTCTACCAGTACATCGTGATTACGGCAGTAGCGTGCATGCCGGGCTTCCACACCGCCTTCGGCTGCCAGTTCGTCCATGGCTTGTTTAAAGGCACGCACTACATGTGTAGGCGAGGTGAAGCGCCATTTTCCATGTCCTTTCTCCATCGCATCCCATTGGTCGTAGATGTCCAGAGAAAGACTCTTTGATACTCCTTTACAATATTGTAATTCGGATTTACGTGCAATGATGAAACCAAAGCCGGGAACTCCCTGAATACATTTGTTGGCACTGCTGATCATAAAGTCGATGCCTAATTCCTCTACATCCAACGGCACGCCGCCAAAGCTGCTCATTGCATCCACTATCAGCTTTTTACCATGCATCTTTACCATGTGGGCTATTTCCTTTAACGGGTTCAGGATACCGGTTGTAGTTTCGCAATGTACCACTGCCACATGCGTGATTTCTGCATTGTGTGCCAGATAATCATCCACATACTCCACAGATACTTGTTCTGTTTCATCAAAGGCCAGCATATCATAGTTCATTCCATGATATTCTGCAATGTTTCCCATGCGGTCTCCGTATGCACCGTTGCTCAGAATCAATAATTTGTGTTTGGGCGTAATCACACTTCCCAAGGTCGCCTCTACGCAATAAGTACCGCTTCCCTGCATCAGGATGCTGGTGTACTCATCTGTTTTTCGTGTAGCCAGTTGTACCAATCCTTTACGTATTTCCTCTACGATGTGAACATTGTAGTCTTCATCCCATGTGCACCAGTCGGTCATCATGGCTGTTTTTACGCTTTCAGAAGTGGTTAAAGGGCCGGGGGTTAAAAGTAAGTATGGTCTCATAATCGTTTAATTCATTTTATGGTTAATAATTTCAATAATTTCGGGAAGTTCGGCAATGGTGTTTACTACATAATGCGCACCTGCCATATACATACGTTTTCTGACTGCTGCCATGCGTCTGTTCAACTCTTCTGCAGGCAGTTTTCCGGTTTCCTCTTGGGTGAGTCCCATTTCGTTGCTGCCCAGAATCACACCGACAGTCCATACACCGGCATTCACACCTTCTTTGATATCGGCTATCGTATCCCCGTATTTTATTACGCTTTGAACGGAAGGTATGGCCAGATCAATCATGTTCTGGTAAATCATGTAGGGTTGCGGACGTCCTGCCGGAAGATTGTTGGAAGTCACACAGTTGTCTGTGGTATAGCCATGGGTGGCGGCACCGGGCAGCACAATGTCCATCATGGCAGTAGTATATCCGGTGGTGGAACCTATCTTGATGCCGTCCCTTTTCAGTTTCTCGATTACTTCGATTACACCGGGAATAGGAGTCGTATATTCTTCCAGGGAGGCGAACAAGTGTTTTTCGAATTCTTTGTATATGGATACCACATCTTCCTCAGTCCAGTTGCGGTTATAGTTTTGTTTGAACTGCTCCGTCACACTTGGTAACTTGAATAATTCACGGATATGGTCTATTTTGGTCATACCCATGGGGCCTCGTGCTTCTTCCATTGTCACTGTCAGTCCTTTCTCGGCAAAAGCTTTCAGGAAAGCGGCTACCGGAGCGAAGCATCCATAGTCTACAGCCGTTCCGGCCCAGTCCATAATAACACACTCAATTTTCTTCATCTTCTTGTTTGTTGTTTATTTGGTTATACTTTTATTTTTATGTTATGGGTTACAGATGTTTTCTGCTGTTTCCTTTAAGTTGGTTAACGCCATCGGTGAAACGATGATCTTTTTATTTTTTTCTTCTTTTCTCAGCTGTCTTTCCAATTTATACCGTTGCATCAGATAGATGGCCGAACCGATGAATGCAATGCTGCACACAATGCCTACCCATCCCGAGAACTGGTTATAGAACTCCATCCAATTGATATCCGGGCTGCAAAATTCCTTGAACAGCAGTACACAGACAGTTCCTGTATATCCGATAAAGTCGATGGTGGCAATGAAGAATCCCACATTTCCTTTAATCTTGAAGCAGGCTATGAAGCGCTCGAAGAACAGAGTCTGGAAACTAAGATAAACGATGTACAGGCTCAGGCTTTGGAGGAACAGCCAGTAAAGGGTAGGCAGTTGCAATGCATCATAATTAAAAGCCAGATAGCTGATTGTGCCCGCTCCACCAATAACCATAGCCAGAAGCACCTGCAATACTCTGTAGTTGCTGTTTATTAACGACATCATGGCAAAGATTCCCAAAATAATCAGCGTCACCATACCGTCCACTTGTGCGAACAACCAGGAAGAAATAGTGCTGACATCAATGATATTGACCAGAAAATCTTCTTTTATATCACGTAAAATAGTGATAAACAGATTGGCGAAGAACAGCATGATCAGCAAGGGCATATAACTTTTGAACAGTTGTCTGCGTTGTTCTCCGTTCAAGGTGACACGTTCCGAACGGAGGGCGCGGTCTTCATCTGTGGGTTGTGGCAACTTGTTGAGCGACCACCCCATGAGGATAAGGAGCGGGAAGGCTAAACCACCTATCAGGGCGGGCATCCAGAATTCTGTGACACCAAATGTATTGACTACAAACAATCCCATAGATTTAGCCATTCCTGAGCTCACCGCCATACTTACCCCCAGCAAGCTGGCCAATATATCGGTAACTTTGCGTCCTTCTATGAAACTGAAGATGACTCCCCACATGCATCCCAATGCCAGTCCGTTGAAGAATAGGGCAAACACATTAAAGGGTTGGGGGAGTAATCCGAAGAAGACTAAAGCGAGTTCTGCAAGGGCTACGGAGCATACCATGAACTTCAACCGGTCCTCGCGCTTCAATTCTGAAACAATCTTGATGGCAAAGAACTTTGAAATAAGGTAGCCGAAAATCTGCATGATGGTAGTGGCTACTTTATAGTCCATCCCGAAGAAATCCATTCCGTCAAAGGTGGCAGCTGTAAAAGGTTTGCGTAGGGCATATACCAGTGAGTATGACAGTAGTGCCGCCCCTCCTGCCCACAGGATAAACAGGAAACTGGATATCTGTTTGTTTGTTTCGCTTTTTGCTTCCATTATACTAATTGATATTGACTAATTGTTTTGTTTCTTTTCTTTGTAGGAACCTCACTCCTCGTGTCCTTGGATTGCTGTTTCCGGAAGCAAAAGTAGGGGCCTTCCGAGAGAGAAAAAATGAATCTTTATGATTAATATTTTTCATATTCCACCTGTTGTATGATGTAACATTAATGTAATGTATATGTCATTGTATGTTCATATAAAAACTTGTATTTTGCAAGTTCAATAAAGAAGAAGAGAACAATGAATGATTTGATAGAAATATACCGAAGAATAGAATATCTCCGTAACAATGGTTTGAAAATGAAGGAGATAGCAGATTATGTAGATATGGCTCCCAGTGTCTTGTCTGCTCTTTATTCCAGCGTTCTGCCCACTTATGTAACCTCATTGAAACAAGGACACTCTGAAGAAGATTCATTAGATTTGGCTTTGGCGCAGGTCAATAATGTGTCAAAAAAACGTCTGTTGGGCAATTTGGCAAGTATCAAAGAGTTGCTTTTCAGTTTGGAACCTGCCCATGGTGAGGCAAAGACCAATCCTTTTATGGAGATGATGACTGCCGAGATGCAACGTTCCGTGCAGGAAGTTTATAATTATAGCGGAAGTTATCTGAGCTATAGTCTTTCTTCTTCGTGCCAATGCCTTAAAGTGGAACCCTATCTGATAGAGGCTTCCGAAGACAATACGTATGTGAAGGTGACTCACATGAGTGCCTATAATACAACGCATCGGGGAGTGGGATTATTCAATAATCATCAGAACGGGTATATTTTCTTTAACGAGCGTGAGTCACCGCAAATGGCTTTGTTCAGTATTTATCTGCAATTGCCGATGTATGATTTTCCGCCGTTCCTTAAAGGTTTGTATCTTAGTCTGGATTACAACAGGAATCCGATAGCGCGCCGTATCTTGTTTGTAAAGCAAGGAGACAGTACAGACATGGAGGAATTCCTGGAACTGAAAGGGGAGCTGGTTCCACTCGATAAGTTGACAGAATTACAAAAGAAGTATTATGACTATACTTGTCAGGAGGGAGATTGTATCCGTACCTGCATGGTTCCGTCTCCCCAACTGAATGAAAATGATTTGGAGAGGGAAAAAAAGATTTTGTCTTTATGATTCGTACATTGGAAACGGCTTGTAATAACAACATATCGCATCCGTCGCTGTTACATAAGCCTTTTCTCTTCCTTGATCAAGCCTTTTTATACGGATGTATTCTATCTCCCAAGTCTTTGGAGTTATCTCCATAAGCTTTGGAGTTGACTCCCAAGGCTATGGAGATAACTCCAAAGACTTGCGGAGATAAAACAAACAGGAAGAAAACCTTTAACCCTACGGCGGGAAAGGTTTAGAGATATGGGTAAGAGCTTTTAAGGATGAATCAGATTACAAGGCTACGCATTCCTTACGGAGGAATACCCTTTTGCAGACTTGCCCATCCACTGTAGGGATGGATTTCATTCCATTCCTGCAATGGATGATGTTTTGTCAATGCTTATGATAGAAATGTACTTATATTACCCGATGCGGAAATATAAAGTTTATGCATGGCACGGGTGCAGGCTACATATAACATGCTGCGGTCTATTTCTGTTCTATAGTCTTTATCAGTTACAAATGGAACAATCACTTCGTCAAATTCCAGCCCTTTTGCCATGTGGGCTGTAGTAATGACCACCCCATTGACAAAAGCTACACTTTCTTCTGTCAGCAAACAGATCTTATCAGACAAATGATTGATGGCTGCATACAACTTGTCCGCTTGTTTTACGGTTTTGCATATAATACCCATGGATACATCAGCTCCTTTCAGGAAAGAGGTGATGAGGTTTTCTATCCATTCTATCTCTTTCTTTTCAGTAGGCAGCAAGGCGACTGCCGGTTCCTCTCCATGACGCTCTATAGCTTCCAGTTCCTCGTTCTTGGCAATACGTTGGGCAAACTCTGTGATTTCATACGTGGAGCGATAACTTTTACAAAGCTTCATCACTTCCGAGCCGACCAGTACACGTTGGATCTGTTCGCAGGTGGTGGAACTGTATGGATTTACTGATTGCTTTGCATCTCCCAATATTGTTTTCCGGCAAGGGAATAATTTAGCCAGAACTTTGTATTGTATCGGAGTATAGTCCTGCATTTCGTCTACCAGCAGATGCTTGATGCCATACATGGTTTTATTATCTTCCAGGGCCAGTTTCAAATAAAGTAATGGAGCTACATCCGCATATTCCAATTTCCGGTTTTTACCCTGCTTGAACATTTCCGGTTTTCCCAGCCAGTCATAAAATCCCTTGTACAAGTCGAGGTCTTTATTGTTGAACATCTTTTTCAGTTCATTACCCAACTGCCGTATCTGTATTTTTCCCATCGGCTCTTGGTGATAGGTGAAAGTCAGTTCGCGGGCAATTTCTTCTGCCATTGGTTGGAAACGGCTTCGCATGGGCAGGCGGTGCCATGCCGCGAAACGTTCTTTCAGGTACTCGGCAGGGATAGGGATACGCCCTGCTTTCAGGTCGGTTGGCCGAAATGCGTTTTGTTCCAAATATAGAATGTATTTATCCATCTGCTGGATAAATTCGGTGGTGGATTTGAATCGGATACGTTCTATAAAATCTTCTTCCTCTTTGTCCAGTATTTCGGCCACCTGGTCAAAGAAGGTTTGTATTTTATATTTGTTGTCCAGTATTTTGAGCATTAATTCCTCAAAGCCGCATTCTTCAATTTTTTCTTCTCCCAATTCGGGAAGTACGTTCGAGATGTAATCGGCAAATACTTTATTGGGGGAAATGATCAGGATATCATTGGACGTGATTTCCCCTTTGTGCCGATATAGCAGATAGGCTACGCGGTGCAAGGCGATGGATGTTTTTCCTGAACCGGCTACTCCCTGGATAATCAGGGTGTTCGATGTATCATTACGGATAATTTTATTCTGTTCCCGTTGGATGGTGGCGACTATATTCTTCATCCGGTCATCGGAGTTTCCACTCAATTCCTTCTGAAGGATGTCATCTTGAATATTCAGTGAACTTTCCAGCATGAATTCCATTTTTCCGTCACGGATGCGATACTGGCGTTTCAGACGGATGTTACCTTTCACTTCTCCCGAGGGGGCGTCGAAATGTGCTTCTCCTAATTCATAATCATAGAACATGCTGGAGATGGGGGCACGCCAGTCGTGTATCAGATTTTCATTGGTGGGAGGATTGAAAAATGAGTGTATACCTATATATAATGGCAGGACTTCGGGTTGTCCTTTTTCTTGAAAGTCGATGCGACCGAAATAGGGGATGGCCATCATTTTGCGATAACGTTTCTTTTTCTCGGCCAAGGACTCGCTGGCTGCTACTTGTTGGGTGACTATCTGCCGGACCGCACTTTTCTCGGCTCGGTCCAGTTCGGACAGATTTTCCCACAAGTAGAGTTTGTGCTCCATTACGTCTTTGGATTTATCTTCAATGGCCTTATCCATCTGTTCGATATTGGCAGCTAATAAAGCAATAATATCCATGAGATAGGCTTTTTCTTCCTTTTCAGTCCGGTTAAATATCATAGCGCGTATTGGTTTGTAGTTTTATTACCGGGCGAAATTACACAAATATGTTTAATGTTATTCTCTTTGTATGGAGAAAAGTGGATGTAAATTTGTTCTTTGTCCGGTTGTTTGGGTTACTCTGATATGAATATTACAGGAATGGAAGCCGCTCTTTTCTTTGTGGAAAAAGGTGGAGGAACTTTCACAAGCTCTCCGTCCCAACCGTAGCAGGTACATGTAAAGAGAATGTTCACGGAAAAAGAATAATGCACAATCTTTTTTTGAGAGATTGTGCATTATAATATAGAAATATACAGTTTGTTATTACTGGCTTTTATAGCTGTTTATCTGAGATTAACCGTGCGATGCGGGTCTTGTTCTGTGTTCCTTTGGTAAGCAGGTAAACGTGCTTATACGCATCGCGGTTCAGTTCGGTGGGAGAACCGTTGATAAGAATGATGTTCCGGTCATTGGCGAATTTCAGGATACCGCTGATGTTGTTGGGATGTAGTTTGCCTATTTCATCCATCATGCAGTGTAACTTGAAATCTTTGAATTTGCGGGATGCTCCTTCCTTGAACACATTCAGCAACATGATGTTTATCATCGCTTTTACCAGAATGTCGGTTCCTTCCGACCCCACATTGGCTATCTTCTCGATAAATCCGGTGTCATTGCCGTTCTCCACAATGCGGAAACGCAACTCGAAGGAATCATACAGGCGGATACTGTCATAGCGGTAAGCATGTATTTCCTTGATAAAGGTACGCAGCAAAGTGATAGCCTCTTCTTTCACCAATTGCTCCTTGGCAGAGGAGAACAGGTTGGTTTCCGGTGAGAGGTCATAGCCGTAATCATGGTAATATTTCTGTATCTCACGCAGAATATTCACTACGCGGTTGCTGCTCTCTTCCACTTTCATTTCAATGCGCTGGATGACTCCCACAAAATTGCAGGTGGCGAAACCTTTATTGATTTCACGGATCACATCTTGAATATCATCTTCCGATGAAGTCAGCATGGAGGTGTCCATACTGATACGTTTGAAGGTATCCCAATGCTCGTTGTTGATGCGGCGGATGTACTCGTCTATGCGGTGTTCTTCCACAAAGTCGTGCAGTTCGTCGGCAAAGCGTACATATTCCCAATCCTCGTTGAATTTTACGCGGAACTTGAAGGTGTTGTCCTCATCAAAATGTCCGGTGAAAAGGTTCACTTCTTTACGGAGCTTGCTTTGCACCTGCGTGAATTGGTTGGCCTGGCGGGTCAGTTCGTCAATCAGCTCCATACAGGTCTTGGTGGTCTGCATGGTTTGCGTGTTTTCGGAACGGAATATATCCTGATGCGGTTTATACCAGTCGTATGCCGGAATCTTGCTGTAAGCCTCCAGGTTCTTTTGCAGTTCCCTTACATTTTCTTCCGCTTCTTCCCATTCTTTGTTCAGAAGGTCTATTTTTTCTTGTAGGGAGGATGTTTCCACTCTCAGCGTTTCCCGTTCCAATTGGAGCAGACGTTTTTGTTCATCGTGCTCCCGTTGCCATCCGGGAATACGGTCTATCAAATCCCGTTTGTCTTTTTGGTATTCGATGACCAGTGTCGCATTCTCCTTAATGAAAGAAAGCTCTTTTTCCAGTTGGACCAGTTGGTTGGCAATGTCTTGCAGACGTTCGGTATCTGCTCCCTGCGAGTGAAGCTCTTTCTGCATATCCGCTTCATATTCGGTTTTGATGGAGGAAATTCTGCGTTGTTCTTCTTTTTCTTCCTTCCCGATAACTTCCGCTTGTGTCTTTTTTTCGGCGGCAAGAGCCTGTTGTTGCTTGTTCCATTCCTGTTTCAGGCTATCCAGTTTCTCTGTCTTTTCTTTGTTCAGGTTTTTTAGCTTGCTGTTTATACCGTCCAGTTCGGCAACCCGTTTGCGCTGTTCGTTTTCCAATCGGTTTATTTTGGCATTCCGTTCCTCATTGGCTTTCTTCTTCCACTCTTCCAAGTCGAGCATATCCTGCTGGTATTGGCGTTCCAATTGTTCCAGTTCATACTCTATTTGGCTGATAATGGCTTTTTGTTCCTTTATCTGCGGTTGGTATTTGCGTTTCAACTGTTCCTGCAACTCCTCCCTTTCAGTTTGCTGGCGTTGCATGGCAGCAGTGATTTCTTCCAGACGTTTTTCACCGTTTTCTTTCTCGACGATATAATCGTCTATGGATTTGATGGGGCGGTGGATGCTGTCTAAATTGATGGAAATGCCATAGAATGAGTTTCCCCCCTCAATGGTAATTTGCGGAAAAAGCCCCCGTTGCCATAAAATGCTCTCATCACACAGTTTGCCGATATTCTCTTCCCATCCCTTTTTGTTTTCTTTCAGCCAGCCTTGCAAGGTGTCTTTGCTGTTGTTCAGAAAAGCTTGTAATTCGTCTATGCGGGGACGGAGTTGCAGCATCTCCTGTTGCAGTTTTTGCAAGGTCAGGTCTTTTTCTTTCAACTGTTTCTGCTGTTCCTCTTCCCAAGTCATGGTCAGTTCCTTGATGATGAGCTGCGCTTGGGCGATACGGTTTTTCCGTTCCGTGTGGAAGTTGGCATAGTTTTGGATACGTGTTTTCAATTCTTGTTGCTCTTCCTCAAAGAAAACCTCCTTTCTGCATAATTTTATCTGGTAATCTATAGCGTTCAGTTCGCCCAGTTTCTCGGCTTTCAGCGGATGGAGTTGCTGTGACAGGCTTTCGAACTCCTGGTAAAGGGAATCTGTGAACCGCTGGTATTCTTTGCGGGCCTCTTCCAGACGCTCGTTGTATGCATTGTTTAATGTATCCAGTTGTTTGATTTTCGCTTCATGAATCTTGTTCCATTGCTCGTCCAAGGCCTGAATCAGCGATTTATACTTGGTGGATATTTCCATATATTGTGAGGTAAGGATGCGTTGTTCTTCCAGCAATCCCACCTGCCGGTTCTTCCATTCCTCTTTTTTGGAAGAGCGTTCTATAATCTCTTCTATGTTCTTGTTCTGATAGTCCTTTTCTTTGCCTAATGCCTTTTGCAGTTCGTTGTTCAGCACTGCCAGCGCTTCCTGTAACTTGTCGCTGCGTTTGCGCGATTCATCCTGAAGCTCCTGTTTCCGGCGTATCAGTTTTCCTTTGTCGGCATCCGTGCGGTCTTGTTTCTCTTTCCATTGGGGAAGGATACTTTCGGCTTTGCGGAAAGCGGCAACCAGTTCGCGGCAATTCTGCACCAGTCCGCCTTGCAGTTTGGACGTTTGTTGGGATAACAGTGTGATTTCCCGAGCCTGTTTCCGGGTTTCCCGTTTCTGAAATTCTTCGATATCCTTCAGACGGGTTTCAAAGTTTTTCAGATGCTCCTTGTAACTGTTCAGGTCGATGGCCGTTTCATCTTCATTCAGAGAAGAAATGATTGTTTTCTTGATAAATTCAGCATCCAGTTTCGAGTTCAGCAACACGTTCTGTATAGTGCGCGGAATATTCTGGTATTGCTTGCTCTCCATCAGCGAGTACCGGCTGAACTCAGGACTTGTACTGTTTCCATACAGAATGTTCCGATACTCGTCGTAGGTATAGATGATGCGTGAATATTCTATGCCATATTGGTCCAGCACGGCACGCACGCGGTCGCTCTCGCTATAGGCCACCCGATTCTCGTCTATAAAGAATTCTTTGCGGTAAGGAGAGTGGATGAAGCGGTAACATACACGGTTCATCGATTTGAAACTCAGAATACAGAACGCGCCGTTCTCTGTTGCCACTTCGTAAACGATATACGAATTGGAGTAGGGAAAATAGTAATCCGTGTAATTCTGCTTTTCCACCGAAATGCCCAGTCGTTGCGTGTCGGCATTGTAAAAGAAAAGGATAGCACGCAGAAGGGTACTTTTTCCCACTCCCTGCGTACCGATGAAGTGAACGTTTCCGTCCAGATAGATATCGTCCGAATAAGGGATATTCGCACTATTGATAAAGATAATTCTACTCAGGTTTCTCATCTTCGGTTTCGTCGTAAATGTTGATACTTTCAATCAGTCTTTCCAGATAATGCCAGGCGCTCATCACTTTATACGTATTGGTTTTCTCATTTTCCTGTTCCAGGAACGAGTCTTTGGTGAGCTGGCGTATCATGTTTTCCAGCACTTCCTTGCGGATGTCCTTGTCCGAGAAGTGTTTCCGCATACCGTCCAGTTTGTTTTGGAGCAGCATGTTGATGTTGGTTTCCACCAATATCTGTTCGGGCTGGAAGCGGAATCCGGGACCGAATGTTTCATCGTAGGTTTTGAAAAAATCGAGCACATCTATCCAGTAATAGGCACGCATGATTTTTTGCTCCAGTGTGGCTTTAGGTTCTATACGGGAGAAGAAGAAATATTCGTTTCCCCGTTCCAGTGTATAGTTTATTTGTGAGAAATACTGATAGAGAGATTCGTAGTTCTCATCTATTTCATTATACATATCGCGTACTTCTTCGCTGGTGCTGTTGGAACTGATGAACAGTCCTTTTTGCAGGTATTCAAAGATGGATGCGGTATTATCGGGTATTTGTATATTTAAATCCATAGTTCTCAGAGTGGGTATATTTTAGCATATTCATATTGATTGTGGAGTCCGAACTCGTTCCGGATTTCCAGTTGGCTCTCGTAAAGTGAGACAATCTGACAGAAGAACGTGGTACGTTCCTTTTCATCCACTTCGCGATGGAAATGATATTGCAACAGAAAGGAAAAAAGGTCGCTGACCGGCTCTCCTTTCCAGCGGGCTTCTGCCCCCGACTGCACAAAGGCGGTTACCACTTCGTCCAGATTAATCACTTCTTCGTACATGGCCTGTGCTTCCAAGTCTTCTTCACTGAAAGCTCCGGCTTCATTTTTCCGTACAATTTCACGATACTTCTGATTGCTGATAACTTTCAGAATGATGGGACGCACTTCGTCACTGGCCAGATAGCTGGGGGACAGTTTGAACGATGCTTGTGTATTGCCTTCCAACAGGAGGGAGCGTTCCCGTTCCATTATTTCAGACAGATTACTCCGGGCACGTAACTCGAACTGATCTTGCAGATATTTTACTTTTCGTATTTTTTCTACCAGTATCACCTGATTCTTTATTTGGTTCAGGTAATTGATGATATCCTGCTGGGCACGAATCAGACTGTGAGCTGATAGTTGCAGTTCCTGCCGCAGTTCGAGCAGGATGCGGGTCAGCTCTTCGTCAGTGGCTTGGCGGAAGAAATCCCGTTCTTCATGCAGAATCAGATGTTCGGTAGAGTCTATCAACCGCTGGATGTTGATTCGTTTCTTGTCCAGATTTTGCAGTTTGGCTATTTTTATCTGGTATGTGGGCTCGTGTTTGAAAGCATTATCAATATTGTGTTGAAGGTTGATAATGTTCCGTATCGTTACACGTACCAGTTTCTGAAAGGTAATCTTGATATTGCGTACATAACTTTCCTTGCGCGACTGGATCTTTTCTTTCAGGTAGTAGTCCATCAGTTCGTGCAGGTACTCTATGTTTTCCTCTACGGTAGCCGTGTTGATTTCCTCGTTCGCTTCCAGCAGCAGTTCGAATAAATCAAGGAATCGGGCATCCAGTTCCACAAAGTTTCCGTTTTGGTGTATGATTTCCTTTTCGATGAGTATCTTTAAACGGTTTTCATCCTCTTTCAATAGGGCTAGTGCGTCCGAGTATCGAAAACTAAGTACTTTTCTCTTCTCAAACATCTCTACCAATAGCCCTTTAGCTACAAAAATCGTATTTATTATTTCGTGAATTGATCGGAATATATACATTGTTTTTTCTCCAAAAAAGTCCGGCGAAGTTACTTTAAATGGTTGGAAAAACCTAGCGTTTTATGCTAAAAAGCATATAAATAGTGAAGTAAAAGGTGGAAAATGTTGGAGTATAAATGGGCAAGAGGGAAGTTGTTGCATGAAGTGTCTGTCGCTTAATGGTGCTATATTTCTCAGATGCGGCTGGCACGAATAACGTAGTTCGTGCCGGCGCGTCTGGAAAATAGAATACTTTAGGAGCTTTACGGTTCTGAATGAAATAAAGGCAGATAAACCGGATGCCTATATTTTAGAACAGTTGGGCTGTGCGGGTTATTTGCAGGCTAGTTCGAATATCTCTTTACTGTATTCTTTGTTCAGTTTTACATAATTACCTACTAATTCACCTTTGTTTTCATGCAGTTTTTTCACTAGCAGTTCAATATCAGGATGTTCTATACCCAATTCTTTGAAATTGACCGGCAGGCCCATGTATCTGAAAAAATGCTTCAATCGTGATATGCCGGCAAGTGCCATTTCTTCCAAATCCTCATTCTCGGGAACTCCGAAAACGCGGTTTGCAAACCGGGCAATCTTTTTCGGGTTGTGTTCTGCCATGAATGTCATCCATGCAGGTACGATTACTGCTAGTCCTGCTCCATGTGTCACATTATATACAGCACTGATTTCATGTTCCAGAAAATGTGATGCCCAGTCTTCCTCACAACCTACTCCGCAAGTACCGTTATGGGCAATTGTCCCACACCACATGATATTGGCGCGTGCTTCGTAATCGTTCGGGTTCTGCTTCACTTTATATGCTTCTTTGATGATAGCCATCAAAGTCCCTTCACACAGCCGGTCACTGATTTCTACATCGGGAGTGTTGGTAAAATAACGTTCCATAATGTGTACCATCATATCGGCAATGCCACAAGCTGTCTGGTAGGGGGGGAGAGTATAGGTCAGTTCCGGATTCATCACAGCAAAAACAGGCCGTAGTAATTCCGGTACACGCAAACTTAGTTTTTGCAGACCTTCCAGTTTGGTAATCACCGTATTGCCCGAACCTTCGCAGCCGGCAGCGGGAATAGTAAGTACCACACCCACTTTTAAGGCCTTCTTCACTTTGGCTTTTCCTATATAGAAATCCCAAAAATCACCTTCGTAGGGCACTCCTGCCGCAATGGCTTTTGCAGTGTCAATGACAGAGCCTCCCCCTACGGGAAGCATAAAGTCCACGCCTTCTTTGCGCGCCAGTTCAATGCCTTCGTAAACTTTCGGGTCAGTAGGATTAGGTTGTACGCCTCCTAATTTTACATAATCCACTCCTGCCTGTTGCAGAGAATCTTCTATGCGTTGCAGTAATCCGCTGCGAATAATAGAGCCTCCACCGTAAACAATCATTGCCTTCCGGGCGTTATACTTTTTAGCAAGAGTACC